>CAJTVM010000044.1 GCA_910579595.1 uncultured Oscillospiraceae bacterium | reverse complement strand
GAGCGCTGGTAGGGCAGGGGTACAAGGATATCACCCTGCTGGGCCAGAACGTGAATTCCTACGGCAAGGATCTGGAGGGCGGCTGGGACTTCCCCCGTCTGTTGGAAGCGGCGGCGGAGATCCCCGGCGAGTTTCTCCTGCGGTTCATGACCAGCCACCCCAAGGACGCCAGGCCAAAGCTGTTCGATGTCATGTCCAAGTGCGATAAGGTGGCTCCGGTGATCCACCTACCCTTCCAGTCGGGAAATACCCGGGTGCTCACCGCCATGAACCGGCGGTACACCAGGGAACAGTACCTGGACAAGATAAACGCCCTGCGCTCACGCATCCCCGATGTGGTGCTCACCAGTGACGTAATCGTGGGCTTCCCCGGCGAGACCACTGAGGAATTTGAAGACACCCTGTCCCTCATTGAGACGGTGCGGTTTGACGCGCTGTTTACCTTTATCTACTCCCCAAGGAAGGGCACCCCGGCGGCGGAGCTGCCCGACCCCATGTCGAAGGAAGAGAAATCCGCCAACTTCGACCGCTTGGTGGAGGCCCAGAACCGCATTTCTCTGGAAAAGCACCATGCCTACATCGGCGCCGTCCAGCGCTGCCTCATCGACGGCGAGGGGGAGGATCCCCGCAACAACCTCACCGCCCGCACGGCGGGGGGCCGTCTGGTGCACCTCACCGGCGATCCGGCCCTCATCGGGCGGTTCGCGGATATCAAAATCACCGGTTGCTCCACCTGGGCGCTGTTTGGAGAGCTGAGCGCTGAACCGTCGTGAGCAGCGCATTATCCCTATGGGGCCGGCCCCCCGCAAAGCGGCCTTTTGGCTTTGCGGGGAGAGGAGAAGCATGGGCGCGGGCTTTGCTTCGGCAAAAACCGCGCGTCGCGCGAACAGGTGAAGTGTGATAAGGAGTTTGCATGACAAGACATGATATCGTTTTAAAATGGATCGCCTACCTCCTGGCGATGGGGTTTGTGACGGTGGTAAATTACTATGTCATCGGCCCCCTGCCCATTCCCCTGCCCCTGATGCTGCCTGTGCTGGCCGTGGCGGGGGGCGTGCTGGAGGGCGCGCCTTTCGGGGCCATTTACGGTATGCTCTGCGGCGCGGTGCTGTCCGGCCAGGGCAGCGGCGGCGCTGGCTGCATCATCGCGCTGTCCGCCTTCGGCTGGGTGGCCGGACTGGCGGCCCAGTACGTCCTGCGCCGGGACGTGTGGGGCCACCTGATCTGCTCCGTGGGCGCCCTGCTGATCTGGGAGGCGTGGGCGGTGGGCAGCCGCCTGCTGTCCCATGTGGCCCCGGCGCGGGTTCTGCTCCGGGTGGGCGTGCCGGAGCTTGTATGCTCGCTGGCCTTCATTCTGCCGGTTTACTGGATAAGCCGGTTCTGCTGCATCCATTACGGGAGGATCTACCATGAATAACCCTTTTGACCATACCCATATCCAGGAGGAGCGGGCGGAGCGGGAGGCCCACCGCCTCAAGCTGCGCACCAACCTGCTGATCGCGCTGTTCTGCGCCGTGCTGGGCGGCTTTGTGGCCGTGCTCTACCAGACGCAGGTTGTCCACGGCGACGGCTACCTGGTCAGCACCAACAACCACATCGCCCAGCCCCAGCAGGTGGACAGCGTCCGGGGGGAGATTCTGGACAGCTGCGGCCGGGTGCTGGTCACCAATGAGGTTGGCTACAACGTGGAGCTTGACTGGGACGCTATGGGCGGCCAGCGCAACGAAATCCTCACCCGGCTGCTGGAGATCTGCCGGGAGGAGGGGGTGGAGTGGACGGACACCATGCCCCTGACCAAAACCGCCCCCTGGTGCTTCACCAGCCCCACCCCCTTTTCCTACCAGGACACCACCGAGGAGGGGGAAATCGTCACCGTGGCCACCGCTCTGGGCCGGCTGACCGCGAAGTGCAAAGTGATCGGCGACCCGAAAACGGACAGAATGCCCGCCGATGAGTGGTATACCGCCATGTGCCGCGCCTTCGGCGTGGTGGAAAAGGATGGGGAACCCACCCAGGAGGACCGGGATCTGGCCGGAGTACTGTACGAGCTGAACCTGCGCCAGCGCGAGGTGAGCTACAGCACCTACGTGTTCGCCCGGGGGGTGGACATCAGCTTCATCACCAAGGTGAAGGAGAACAACCTGGCCGGGGTGCGCATTGAGACGGCCACCTCCCGGAAGTATGAGACACACTACGCCGCCCATGTGCTGGGCTATACCGGGGCCATTGACGATACGAAAATGGACTACTACAAGGAGCTGGGCTACCCTATGAACGCCGAGGTGGGCCGTGGTGGGGTGGAGCTGGCCTTCGAGGAGCGCCTCCACGGCGTCAGCGGCAAGCGCATCATAGAGAAAGACGAGGACGGCAACATCATCAGCCAGCAGTGGGAGACGGCGCCGGAGCCGGGGGAGAACGTGGTGCTCACCCTGGACATCGCCCTGCAATCCACCGTGGAAGATATCCTGGCCCAGTATGTCGCCCGGCGGCCGGAGGAGGACCGCGCGCCCATGGCGGCGGCGGTGGTGGACATGAGCGGCGGGGTGCTGGCCCTGGCCTCCTACCCCAGCTATGACATGACCACCTTCTGGGACGATTACAACGATCTGGTGTCGGATACGGAGCTGACGCCCCTGGTGAACCGGGCCACTCAGGGCCGGTACGCCCCCGGCTCCACCTTTAAGATGCTCACCTCCATCGCCGCCCTGGACACCGGGACCATCACCGTGAATGAGCGGGTGCCCTGCAACGGCCGTTACACCTTTTATTCTGACGCCATGTCCCAGCCCTGGTGCTGGCTGCGCTCCGGCCATGGCCTGGAGAACGTGAGCCGCGCCATCACTGATTCCTGTGACATTTTCTACTATGACGTGGGGCGGCGCACCACCATCGCCAAGATCACCGAGTACGCCCAGAAGTTCGGCCTGGGCGAGTACACCGGCATCGAGATCCCCGAGGTCAAGGGCCATGTGGCCGGACCGGAGACCTCCGCCGCCTATAACCAGCCCTGGTATGACGGCGACACCATGTACGCCGCCATCGGCCAGGGGATGAACGAGTTCACCCCCCTCCAGCTGGCCAACTACGTGGCCACCCTGGTAAACGGCGGCAGCCACTATGCCTGCCACCTGCTCAAGGAGTACAAGGCCAGCGACTACAGCACGGTCACCGAGGTGTTTGAGCCGGAGCTGCTCAACACCATCGACATCCAGCCCGAGCACCTGGCCGCCGTCAAGAAGGGGATGTACGACCTGTCCAAAACCGCCGGCATGGCCCGGTTTTTCGACCCCCTGCCGGTGGAGGTGGGGTGTAAGACGGGTACCGCCGAAACCCAGTCCAAGGCCGCGTCCACCAACGTCCTGTTCGTGTGCTTTGCCCCCTATGACGACCCCCAGGTGGCCCTGTGCATCGTGGCCGAGGACGACGACAACAGCACCGCGCTGGGGGAGGTGGCGGCGGGCATACTCGCCCAGTATTTCGCCACGGGCAGCTCGCTGAGCACCGCCACCGGGGAGAACACCCTGCTGCGGTAGCAAATCAACCGGGATACGAGATACGCAAAATCAAAGGGCGGGGCCTGCCGCCGCAGCGCTGAATCAAAAAATACCGCCGGGACGGCCCTGCTTTTGCAAGGCGGTCCCGGCGGTATTGATTTGACGGTATAGTCAGCGCAGTTGAAAACCGGCAGCTGCCGGTTTTCAGACAGCGGCACAGCCGCTGTCCGGCAAAGCCTGTGCGCTGACTATGAAGTCTGACGCGAGGCCGCTTTGCGGCCTGTCCGGCAATGATTTGCCGGACAGGTTGAAAAGAAGTATTTACTTCTTTTTAACCGCGTCAACTATAATTCGGATTAATCCAACTCAAACTGTCCGGTATAGAGCTGGTAATACCGGCCCTTTTCCTCCATGAGCTGGGCGTGGCTGCCCTTCTCCATGATTTCGCCGTGCTCGATGACCACGATGCAGTCGGAATTGCGCACGGTGGACAGGCGGTGGGCAATCACAAACACAGTGCGGCCATCCATGAGGGCGTCCATGCCCCGCTGGATGTACTGCTCGGTGCGGGTGTCGATGGAGGAGGTGGCCTCGTCCAGCACCATCACCGGCGGGTCTTTTACCGCGGCCCGGGCAATGGCCAGCAGCTGACGCTGGCCCTGGGACAGGTTGGACCCATCTCCAGTGATCATGGTGTGGTAGCCCTCCGGCAGGCGGCGAATGAAGCCGTCGGCATTGGCGGTTTTGGCGGCGTTGACGCACTCCTCATCGGTGGCGTCCAGCCGGCCGTAGCGGATGTTGTCCATGACGGTGCCGGTGAACAGGTGGGTATCCTGCAAAACACAGCCCTGGCTCATGCGCAGGGAGTCCTTTTCGATGTCCTTCACGTCAATGCCGTCGCAGGTGATGAGGCCACCCTGGATCTCGTAGAAGCGGTTGATCAGGTTGGTGACGGTGGTCTTGCCCGCGCCGGTGGAGCCAACAAAGGCGATCTTCTGCCCCGGGTCGGCGTACACCGACAGTTTTTTCAGGATGGGCTTGCCCTCCACATAGGAGAAGTCCACCTGGTTCAGCCGTACCGCGCCGCGAAGCTCGGCGTAGAAGTAATCCTCGCCGGGGACGTTGCGGACCGCGCCCCGAATGAGGTGCAGGCCCATCTCCCCGTCGGGGCCGGGGTATTTCCAGGCCCAGCCGTGATCGGCCATCTCCTGGCTGGTGAGTTTTTTCAAGCTGCCGTCCGCCTCAATGCGCACCCACAGGGCGGAGGAGGATTCCGGGTCGAAGGGGATGAGCCTGAGCGTGCCGTTTTCCTCCCGGGCCATGCCCAGCTCGCACATCGTCTCGTCTGCCTCCACGGCCACAGGCACCAGGGTCAGCCCGCTGGAGCGGGGCACCTTCCAGGCCCAGTTTTTCGGCCTGCCCTGACCGCTGAATTTAGACAGCGAGCCGTTGACGTCCTTCTCTACGGGCGCCAGGGTGACCTTGCCGCCGTCCGCCTCGGGCTGGGTGTCCATGACGGCGAAGATGCGCTCCGCGCCCGCCATGGCGGACAGCAGGGAGTTCATCTGCATGGAGATCTGGTTGACGGGTTGGGTAACCTGCTGGTTGTATTTCAGATAGGTTACCAGGGAGCCAAGGGTGAAGCCCGCGTTCACCCCGGCGCTCATGGCCAGCGCGGCCCCCAGCACGGCGGTAACGGCGTACCCGATATAGGTCAGATTGGAGGCCACGGGCATGATGGCGGAGGAGTAGTACCCCGCCTCGCTGGCGGCGGCGCGGTACTCCTCGTTGAGGGCCTGGAACCGGGCCTTGGCCTGCTCCTCGTGGTTAAAGGCCTTGACCACCTTCATGCCCTCGATCATCTCCTGGATATTGCCGTTTACCGCGCCCAGGGCGGCCTGCTGCTTGGCGAAATATTTCCGGCTGCGCTTGCCGAACACGGTGAACACAGCCATGACCGCGCCCAGCATGACCAGGGAGGCCAGGAACAGCAGGGGGGACAGGGTGATCATCATGGCCACCACGCCCACAAAGGTGACCACGCTGGAGATCAGCTGCACCACCGACTGCTCCAGCGCCATCTGCACGTTGTCCGCGTCGTTGGTGAAGCGGCTCATCAGTTCGCCGTGGGTGTGGGCGTCAAAGTAGCTCAAGGGCAGCTCCTGGAGCTTGTCGAACAGCTCCTTTCTCATCCGGTTGCAGCCCTTCTGGGCCAGCTGGGCCATCAGGTTGGCCTGGACGTAGGAACACGCCGCCGCCAGCAGATAGACCCCCATGAGCCGCAGGCAGCAGGCCGCCAGACCGGACCAGTTGGCCTGCCCCGCGGCCCAGGCGCTGGTGATCCCGTCGATGATGGGCTTTTGCAGATAGGTGCCCGCCACCCCAAGCAGGGCGGACGCCACCACGCTGACCAGCGCGGCGATGAGCAGGGCGGGCCGGTTGGCGATATACTTCACGGTGCGCAGCATGGTGCGGCGCAGATCCTTGGGCTTTCCGAAGCCGCCCCTGGGTCCGCCGGGGCCGTGGGGCGGGCCGCTGGGCCGTTTGTTTTCACTCATTTGTGCCGCCCCCTTCCTGCTGGGAATCGTAAATTTCGCGGTAGATCCTGTTGGTTTTCATCAGCTCATCGTGGGTGCCCACGCCGGTCACGGTGCCATCGTCCAGCACCACGATTTTGTCGGCGTACTGCACCGAGCTGATGCGCTGGGCAATGATGATGACGGTGGTGCCCTTCAGGTTTTCCCGGAAGGATTCCCGGATGCGCCCCTCGGTGGCGGAGTCCACGGCGGAGGTGGAGTCGTCCAGGATGAGCACCGAGGGCTTTCTTACCATGGCCCGGGCGATGCACAGGCGCTGCTTCTGCCCGCCGGACACGTTGACGCCGCCCTGCTCCAGGTAGGTGTCAAAGCCCTCGGGGAAGGACATGATAAAGTCATATGCCTGGGCGTCCTTTGCCGCCTGGATAAGCTCCTCCTCCGTGGCGTTTTCATTGCCCCACAGCAGGTTCTCCCGGATGGTGCCGGAGAACAGCACGTTGCTTTGCAGCACCATGCCGATGCGTCCGCGCAGGCCGTCCAGCGGGTAGTCCCGCACGTCCAGCCCGTCCACCAGCACCTTCCCCTTGTGTACATCGTAGAACCGGGGGATCAGGTTCACCAGGGAGGATTTGCCTGTGCCGGTACCGCCCACGATGGCCACAAATTCGCCGGGGCGTATGTCCAGGTTGATGTGGCGGAGCACATCCTCCCCGGCCCCCCCGGTCTGGTAGCGGAAGGACACGTCCCGGAACTCCACCCGGCCCTGGGGAGAGGGCAAGCGCTGTTCGCCCCCGTCGGTGACGGAGGGTTGGGCGTCGATGACCTCAAACACGCGGTGGATGGATGCCTGGGCCCGGGTGAGCTGGAGGATGGCCATGCCCACCATCATGATGGACATGAGAATCTGCATGATGTAGTCCAGCACGGTCTGGAGATAGCCCAGGTCCATCTCCAGGCCCAGCACCATCTGTCCGCCGAAGTAGAGCACCAGAACGGTGGCGGCGGACATACAGATCATCATCACCGGCTGCATGGCCACCATGCGCAGCACCGCCCGCAGGCCCGCGGCGGTGAAGCCATCGTTGGCGTCGATGAACTTCTCCCGCTCCCGATCCTCCCGGACATAGGACTTCACCACCCGCACGGCGATGAGGTTTTCCTGTACCTGTTCGTTGAGGTGATCCAGGGCCTTCTGCATTTTCTCAAACAGGGGGAAGCAGATTTTCATCAGCGCCATCAGCGCCGCGGCCATGATGGGCAGGATGACCAGCACCACCAGAGCCAGCCTGGGGTTGATGGACAGGGTGAGCACCACGCTGGCAATCAGCATGGTCACCGCGCGGATCAGGATGCGCAGGCAGATCATGGCGGTGTTCTGGATGTTGGTCACGTCGTTGGTCATGCGGGTGATGAGGGAGGAGGAGGAAAAGCGGTCGATATCGGCGAAGGAGAAGGAGGCCACCCGCTCAAACTCCGCGCGGCGCAGGCTGGCGCCCAGGCCCTGGGCGGCGTTGGTGGCGCATTTGGCCGCGGCCGCGCCGGTAATGGTCGCGGCCAGGGCCACCACCACCATCAGCGCGCCCGCGCGCCAGATGGGGGCCATGTCCTCCTTCAAGATGCCCTCGTTGATGATCTGGGCCATGAGAAGGGGGATGATGAGTTGGCAGACGGTCTCCACGATGACCAGCAGGGGGGAGCCGGCAACATACTTTTCATAGCCCCGCAAATAAGAGGCAAGGCGTTTTAACAAGGATCACACTTCCTTTCTAATGGATCGGGGGGCGGCTCATGCTTCATGCCCCCGCCGATTTGGTACAGGTTTTCCAGCATCCGCCGGTGGAGGCTGCATACCAGCTCCCGCTCCGTCTGGGAGAAGCCGTGGTACATATGCTCGTCCACCAGCCGGAACGCCTCCATGCTCCGGGCCACGTCGTCCCGGCCCTTCTGGGTGATGGAGATACGGTTGCGGCGGCCGTCCTTTTCATCGGTGCGCCGCTCCACATAGCCCTGCCGCTCCAGCACCTTCAGCGAGGCGGCGATGGTGGGCGGCGCGCTGTGGAGGCGGTCGGCCAGCTCCTTCTGCGTGGGGGCCTGGGCGGGATCGTCGGGGCAGCGGTACAGCTCCAGCAGCAGCCGGGGGGAGCTGATGGCCTGGAGCCCCCGCTGGGCCAGCGCCGCCATGCTGGCGTTGTGGTGGGCACGGAGCAGCTGGTGGAGTAAAATCCCGGATTCGGGGTCCATGGAAAGCCCTCCTCAAAATAGTTCGTGCACTAATCGTTAGCGCCCTTCCTATTTTAATCCTGTTTTGGAAAATGTCAATCCCCATTTTTGTAAACAAATCGTGAAATCCCGCACAGAAAATTAACAAAAAGTTTAGAACGACTGTTTGACATATCGAACGTTCTATGGTATACTTCTCCTATATAGCAGACGGACCGGTTGAACACGGTTCCCGCAGCCGCGGGTATATTGGGAAGGAGCTTGCGCCATGGGTAAACTGACCCCGAAGCAGCAGCAAATTTATGATTACATTTTGTCCTTTGCGGGGGAGCACGGCTATCCCCCCTCCGTGCGGGAGATCGCCCAGGCGGTAAACCTGAAATCCCCCGCCACCGTCCACTTCCACCTGAAGGGCCTGCGGGAAGCGGGCTACATCACCCAGGCGGAGGGCAAAACCCGGGCCATCTCCATTGTGGGCGCGGGGGGCGGACGGAAAGATCAGGTGCCCCTGGTGGGCTATGTGGCGGCGGGCACGCCCATCCTGGCCCAGGAGAATATCGAGGACTACCTCACCTTTGACACCGGCGGGCTGGCCGGGGAGCACTTCGCGCTGAAGGTGCGGGGGGAGTCCATGCTGGAGGCTGGCATCCTCCCCGGCGACATCGTGGTGGTCCACCAGCAGCCCCTGGCCCGGAACGGGGACATTGTGGTGGCGCTGTTTGAGGACGAGGCCACCGTCAAAACCTTCCGCCGGGAGAACAACGGCCACATCTGGCTCTACCCGGAGAACTCCAGCGGCGAGTATCAGCCCATTGACGGCGAGGGCTGCTCCATCCTGGGCCGTGTGGTGGCGGTAATCCGGCGGTACTGAGAGTGTATGTCAAAGCAGGGAGGCGCTTCGCCTGGAAGCGCCTCCCTGTTTTGTCTGTATGGGGTTAAATGAGGGGCGTGCCCTCCTGGGTGGGGTCGATGGTTTCATCGGGGTTTGCGTCAGGATCGATCTGGGTGGGATCTGTCTCCACAGGCTCCGTCTCCACAAACTCCGTTTCCACAGGTTCGGTTTCCACAGGCTCAGTTTCCACGGGATCCGTCTCCGCCGGCCCGGGATCCACCGGCGGGTTCTGGGCGCCCTTGCCGTAGGGGACAAAGCACAGGTTCATGTCCACCTCGCCGCTGATGCCCGCCACGCGCCCGGAGGAGGAGTACTGCCACATCTGGAAGTTGTAGCGGAAGCTGGGGGCGCTGGCATACTCGGCGTACCAGAGGGGATACCGGGTGAGCTGGCTCAGATCCATTTTCACGTAGCCGCAGTAGTCGTTGGCGTAGTACATGGGCAGGTAGCCCGCCTCCTCCACCCGCTGGCAGAACGCGGCCACGCACTGGGTGATGATCTTGGCGTCCACGCCGTAGGCCCGGGATTCGTTGCCCCCCAGGAACTCCCAGTCGCACACCACGGGGTAGGTGACGTGTTCCCGGTAAGGCTCCAGCTTGGAGATCAGCAGGTCTGCCTCCTCAATGGCCTCCTTCACGGTGATGGCGTTGGAGAAAAAGTAGGCCCCCACGTCCAGTCCGGCGCCGATGGCCCCCTGCATATTCCGGTCAAAGTAGGAGTCCTCCATCAGCACGCCGCTGGATCCGTAGGCCCGGTTGCCCGCCCGGATAATGGCAAAGTCGATCCCGTCCCCGGCCACCGCCTCCCAGTCCACTGTGCGCTGGAAGCCGGACACATCAATACCGTGGGCAAAGTAGCCGTTGGAATAGCTGAGCCGCCCGTTTGCCTCCCGGGTGAAGTGGCTGGCCGCAAAGGTGGTGGGGGCGATGCCCTCCAGCGTGTCCAGCCAGTAGTTGTTGAAACGGAACATCCCTCCGGTGACGTCAATGTTCATCAGCCGCCACACGATGGTGGACATCTCCTCCCGGGAGATGGGCTTGTCCGGGTGGAAGGAGCGGGTACCGTCGGGGTTGTTGAAGCCGTCCATTATCCCCTTTTCGTACAGCTCCACCACATAGCCGTCGTCGCAGTCGTCATAGGGGCTGGCCCCGGAGATGTCGGTGAGATCCAGCGCCCGGGCAGCCATGCGGGCCACGGTCAGGCGGGTTGGGATCGTGTCCAGGGAGGCGCTGTTGAAGGAATACACCAGCCGGTTGCTCAGCGCGAGCTGTATGTAGGGGTAGGCCCAGTGCTTTCCGGACTCAGGCTTAGGCTCCTTCACGCCGATGGCCAGCAGAATCAGCTTAAACGACTCCCCGTAGGTGACGTTACCGGTGGGGCGGAAGGTGCCGTTGGGGTATCCGTTTACCACGCCCTGCGCGGACAGATCCGCCACGTAGCGGTAGGACCAGCGGTCCTCGGGGAGGTCGCTGTAAAGGGGATTCGGGGCGGCCATGACGGACGGGGTGATGGTGACGGCCAGCAGGACGGCCACAAGCAGGATTGCGATGCGTTTTTTCATGAGGGCTCCTTTTCTCATCGAGGTTTTCAGTGTCGTTCTTTTATTTTACATAAACCGGCTCCTTTTGACAAGCCCCGAGAAAAATTTTACACTTTTGAAAAATCTATGAAAAACTCTTGACAGGACGGCGGGACTGTGCTATCCTTTTGATGACAAACAAAGTTGTCAAAACGACAAGGAGGATTGTCAAAACGACAAAGAAAACTGTCAGGAGGAATGTGCCATGATCTGGAATGAACTGGGTATCGGCGGGGGCACGGCGCTGATCGTACTGGCCGCGCTGTATTTTGTGGTGAAGTGGGCGGTGCGCAGCGGCATCCAGGAGGCCCACGCCCGCATGAACGGGGAAAAGGGCCGGATCCGGCGGCTTTGGGACAGCATCGCCGCCGAGGGCGGTGCGGAAGCGTAGAAGGAGAGGTGCGGCATGGGGCTGAAAAACCGTTTGAAGGAGCGCCGCGCCGCCCTGGGGGTGAACCAGCAGGAGCTGGGGCGGCTGGCCGGGGTGTCCCGGCAGACCATCAGCCTCATCGAACGGGGGGACTACTCGCCGTCGGTGACGCTGGCCCTCACCCTGGCGAAAATCTGCGGGGTGGCGGTGGAGGACATTTTCAGTCTGGAGGAGGAGAACCATGAAAAACAATAATGACGCGGCAAAGCAGGAAAATAAAAAGGCCCTGCCCAGATTTATCCTGGTAGTGGTGTGCAGTCTGGTGCTTGGCGGCATCTTGGGCATTGCCCTGGTGTCGTTGAGCCTGGAGAACTTCCAGGCCGCGCTGGATGCGGCGGCTCTGTTCTTCACCAACCATGTGGCGGCGTGGCTGCTCATCGCCCTGCCGGTGATCGAATTCGCCGTCTGTCTGCCCATCTATTTCAGCGCGAAAAAGCGGCTTGCCGCCTGGGACGGGGAGGACGAAGCGGTCAGCGGCGAGGTGGAGGGCAAGCTGTCCATGTGTATGTGGATCACCGGCCTGTGCACCGTGCTGGCGTTCTTTCTGCTGTCCGCGCTGTTTGCCGGGTTTGTGGGCAACGCGGGGACGCCCCGAATGATGCCGGCCCCCATGTTTTTCGGCGGGCTGGCGGGCTTCCTGGTAGACCTGCTCGCGCCTGTGGTCCTCCAGCAGAAGCTGGTGGACCTGACCAAGCGGCTCTACCCGGAAAAGCAGGGCTCAGTGTACGACACCAAGTTCCAGAAAAAGTGGTATGGGAGCTGCGACGAGGCCGAGCGCATCCTCATCGGCCAATGCGCCTTCCAGGCTTACCGGGCCATGACAACCGCCTGTATGGCGCTGTGGGTGGTGTTCGCCCTGGGCGGGATGTTCTTCAGCTGGGGCTTCCTGCCCGCGGCGGCGGTGTGCATCGTGTGGGGCGTGGGGCAGTCGGCGTACGCATACGCGTGCCTCAAACTGGGCAAGCCCAGTTCGCCATCGGTATATTGAAAGGAGGTGAAAATCATGAGGAAGTGTATCCGCTGCGGCACACAGATGCAGGAGGGCTGCACGGTGAAGGTGGAGGGCGCGGGCTACGGCGTGGTGCTGTCCACCCAGGAGGGCAAAATTTTCAGTGGGCGCATCGGCAGGCCCAAGGTGGCCGTCTGCCCCGCGTGCGGCGAGGTGTCCATCTATCTGGAAGACGTGTCCAAGCTGATAAATTAAGGAAGGACTGATTAAATCGGCAAGAGCGATTTACGAGGGATTTTTCGCCACAATGAGGCGAGATTTCGCAGGAATAATTGTGTTTATTTCAAGAAATTACAACGAAGTTGTGGTGAAAAATACCCTCGAAGCGCCGCAGGTGCATTTAATCAGGGCTTCCTTAAGGACTGCAAATCGACAGCCCCGCCGGCTTCGGCTGGGCTGTTGATTTTTTTGTCGGAATCAGGTAGAATAGGGATCCGGCGAAACAGAGGGCCGAAGGGCCTTCTTTTTCTTTCTGTAGAAAGAAAAAGAAGCAAAAAGAAAAACTTTAACCTTTTTCTAAATAAGAACCTGTATTCACAGCCGAAACCGCCGGAGGCAATCGAAAGGAGGGACGCGCCTATGTCCGCACTGCTGCTGCCAAATGAAATATTGTCCATGTCCGCCCAGGCCGCGCGGCTGCTGGTGGAGTCCGGCGACGGCGACGGGGCGCTGCTCTACCTGGCCCTGCTGGAGTGCGGCGGGGACGCCGGCAAAGCCGCCGCCCGCCTGCGCTGGCAGGACGCCCGCCTGCGCCCCGCCTGGGAGCGGCTGGCGGCGCTGGGGCTGGCCACGCCCCCGTCCAGCGCCCCCGCTCCGGCCCCCAGGCAGGACGCCCGCCTGCCCGAGTACAGCCGCACCGAGATCGCCTCCGCCATGGAGGGGGAGCCGGTGTTCCGGGGGCTGTACCGGGAGCTGGAGGGGATGCTGGGCCGGGTGTTCACCGACAACGACTTGAAGTGCCTCTACACCATCTACGACTACTTAGGCTTCCCCACCGAGGTGATCCTCCTGCTCACCGGCTTTGTGGTGCGGCGGGAGCGGCGGCAAAAAAACAACCCCGCCGCCTGCCCCCGGATGCCCCAGATCCAAAAGGAGGCATTCCGCTGGAAGCGGCTGGGCATTGATACCTTGGAGCGGGCGGAGGACTACCTGCGCCGTCAGGAGGCGGTGGACGGCCGGGAATGGGCGGTGCTGTCCGCGGTAGGGGTGGCGGAGCGCCGCCCCGCCGTGGAACGGGAGCGGGAGTACATCGCCGCCTGGGTGGACATGGGGGTGAGCGATGAGCTGATCCGCATGGCCTACGAGCGCACTGTGTTCAAAAAGGGGGCCATGAACTGGCCCTATGCCAACAAAATCCTGCAATCCTGGCACGCGGCGGGCTACAAGACGCCCCAGCAGGTGGAGGCCGGGGACAGGCCCCCCCAGCGGGCCAAGCCCGGAGGTCCGGCCCCGGCCCTGCCCAAGGACTTCCAGCCCACCCAGGACAGGATTCAGAAAAACAACGACTGGCTGGATCAATTTTTAGCGGAACAGCGGAAAGGCGGCGGATAATATGTCCTACGAGCCCAATGTGATGCGCACGGCCCTGGCCCGTCTGGACCGCCGGAAGGAGGCCAGGGAGCGCCGCCGGTACGATTTGGAGCGGGCGCTGTACGCCCAGGCCCCCCGGCTGCGGGAGCTTGACGCCGCTCTGCGGGGCACCATGGCGGATCTGGCCCTGCTGGCCGCGGGGCAGAGGCCGGTGGCGGCGGATGGCCCGGAGATTGCCGCCATCCGCACCCGGAACGAGGCGCTGCAAGCGGAGCGCGCCGCGCTGCTGGCGGGGCTGGGGTACGCGTACGACGCCCTGGACGGCGCCCCCGCCTGCCCCAGATGCGGGGACACAGGCTGGGCGGATGGGCGGATGTGCGCCTGCCTGAAAGAGCTGTGCGCTCAGGAGCAGCTGCGGTCCCTCACCGCCCTGCTCAACCTCACCGATGAGCAGGATTTTGAAAAGCTGCGGCTGGACGTATACAGCGACGCGCCCTGGCAGGGGCAGCGCCCGCCCCGGGACAACATGAAACGGATCATCCAGGTATGCCAGGGATACGCCCAGCGCTTCCCCGATTACCCGCTGAAAAACCTTCTGTTTTCCGGGGGCACCGGGCTGGGCAAGACGTTTTTGTCCGGCTGCATCGCCCGGGAGGTGTCCCACCGGGGGTATTCCGTGGTGTACGACACCGCCATCAGCCTGTTCGCCTCCTTTGAGACCCGGCGTTTCAGCCGGGACGCCGGGGAAGGACGCCAGGCACGGGACGAAACCCGGCGCTACCTGGGCTGCGACCTGCTCATTCTGGACGATTTGGGCAGTGAGCTGACCTCCCCCCTGGCCCAGACCTCCCTGTACGAGGTGGTGAACAGCCGCCTCCAGTCCGGACGGCACACCATCATCTCCACCAACCTATCCATGGAGCACATCGCCCAGCGGTACTCCCCCCAGATCACCTCCCGGATCGGGGGGCTGTACCGGGAGCTCACCTTCTACGGGGAGGATTTAAGGCTGCGGTAACATGATAACCCCCTCCCCCGCAGCAGGGGGAGGGGGCTTTTTTGCTTACCCGATAAACTCGTGGAGCAGTGATCCGGGCGGGACCGTCCTGGGGTCGATGGGCTCAAACCGCTCAAAGGCCCGCACCAGCTCCAGCAGTTCGTGCCGCCGCCGGTTTTCCTCCGGCACCGCCGCCATGATGGGTTTGGCGTAGCTGGCCATCACCGAAACCTCGTAGGCCAGGGCGGTGTCGAATTTGATGTGGGCGGTGTCCCGGTAGGGGGAGATGTACAGCTTCTCCCCCCGGCGCACGTTGGCCCACATCTCCAGGGTACCGCACACGTCAGTGCCCCGGAAGTTGTAGTCCCGCACCGCCCGCCGGGTAAGGCGCAGCCAGGTGCGCTTGAACACAACGCTTCCATCATCGTCCACAATGTCGCTCCGGGCGGAAATATACAGCCGGGTAGCGTCGGGGTGCCGGCTGGTGAGGCTGGTGTTCAAAGCGTGGATGCCCTCGAAAATGGCCACCTCGTCGCGGCCCAGCTTCAGCGGCCTGCCCCGGCTGTCGTTGCGCATCTGCCGGGGGAACTCGAACTTGGGCACCAGGATCCACTCCCCCCGGGTGAGTTTGGCGAAGTGTTCGTCCAGCAGCTTTAGGTCCATCAGCTCCGGGGACTCATAGTCCACCGCCCCGTCGGGGGTGCGGGGGACGCTGCCTGTATCGGGACGCATGAAGTAGTCGTCCATGGACACGGGATGGGTGCGCACCCCCCGGCGCTCCAGCTCCGCCCCGAGCTTTTCCGCCGTGGTGGTCTTGCCTGACCCGGACGGGCCGGACAGCAGCACCACCGGGCTTTTCTTCATGTTCTCGCAGATTTTATCGGCGGCGCGGGCGATTTTCCCCTGGTAGTCCCGGTCGCACTCCTCCATAAACCCCACCGGATCCCGCCGCGCGGCGGCGTTGATCTCGCTCAGCCTGTACGCCATGGCAGAGCCTCCTTACTGTTTCCGTCATATGCGCTTAAACTGCTTTTCCAGCTGCTTTTTGGTCATCTCGATGGCCACCGGCCTGCCATGGGGGCAGTACTTCACTTCCCCGCTCATCACCAGCCGGGCCGCTTCCTCTAATTCCTCCGCGCCGCTGCGCCAGCCGCCCTTGATGGCCGCCTTGCAGGCCATGGTGTGCAGCAGCTCATCCCGGGCTCCGTCCGGGTCGGCGGCGCCCGTCAGCCGCAGGCGGCGGGCCAGCTCCGCCAGGGCGGGTTCGATGTCCCCCGTCTCCAAATAGTCCGGCGCGGCCCGCACCGCCAGGGCGTTGGAGCCGAATTCCTCCACCTCGAAGCCGAACCGGGCCAGCAGATCCGTCTGATCCAGCAGCAGCGCCCGCTCCTCCGGCGGCAGGGTAAGGGTGACGGGGGAAAGCAGCTCCTGCACCATGGGCTGGTAGTCCGACCCCTTGAGACGGTCGAAGTTGGCCCGCTCGTGGGCGGCGTGCTTGTCGATAAGCAGCACCTTCTCCCCCTGCTCTACCATTACATAGGTGCGGAACAGCTCCCCCCGGATGATCCACGGCTCCTCCTGGGGGATGGGATCGGGTTCGGGGGTGGGGGGCTGTACCTCTTGCGGTTCGCTGGCCTTGGGGGCGAGGGCTTCCTTGGGAGGCTGTGCCGGTACGGCGGGAGCTTCCTCCGTTCGCTGGGGGGCGGTTTTTTTCCCAATGACGGGCGCGGGTTCCTCCGCCTGTTTCTGGATGGGCGGTTCCTTGTCCGGCAGAGGCTCCACCCATTGGAAGGGGGATTTTTTCTGCGGCCGCGGAGGGGGCGGCGCGGGGCGCGCCTCCTCCGCCGGCTCAGTGACGGGCGGCGTTTTCTCCGCCGGCGCGGGAACGGCGGGGGACGTCCGCGCGGGCTTTGGGGCGGCCTGGGGCACAGGCTTGAA
Organism: uncultured Oscillospiraceae bacterium; assembly: GCA_910579595.1. GTDB lineage: Bacteria > Bacillota > Clostridia > Oscillospirales > Oscillospiraceae > Enterenecus. The sequence continues at coordinate 7,432 of CAJTVM010000044.1, read as the reverse complement.
CCGGGAGGCGGGCATGAACCGCGCCCCCGTCAGCTGTTTTGCCCCGTCGTTCAGGGATAAGCTGGTCTGGTTGGGCGTTACCGTGTCCGCCGGTTTCACCCCCGGCATCACCGCCTGGGGGCGGGTGTGATCCCGATCCAGGGCGGCGAGCACCGCGCCGTACACGGTGGAGAACACCTGCTGCTCCCGCTGGAATTTCACTTCGGTTTTGGTGGGGTGGACGTTCACGTCCACTTCGCCGGGTTTCACGGTCAGGTGAATCACGCAGCCGGGGAATTTGCCCACCATCTTCTGGTTTTTGTATGCCTCCTCCACCGCCGCCATCATAACGCGGCTTTTTACGTACCGCCCGTTGACGAAAAAGTGTTGGTAGCCCCGGCTCCCCCGGCAGCAGGTGGGCAGGGAGGTGAAGCCCTCCGCGCCCATGCCCTCGCCGCTGCCCTTGACAGGCAGGAAGCCCAGGGCGATGTCCCGGCCCATCACGGCGTACACCGCGCTTTTCAACTGCCCGTCGCCAGGGGTGAGCAGCTCCTGCTTCCCGTCCCGGATGAACTTCACGCTCAGCTCCGGGTGGGACAGGGCGGTGCGCTGGACCACGGCAAAGACCGCCGCCCCCTCGGCGGCGTCCTTCTTCATGAACTTCAGCCGGGCGGGGGTGTTGAAAAACAGATCCCGCACCGCCATTGCCGTACCCTTGGGACAGCCCGCCTCCTCCTGGCTCACCACCTCCCCCGCCACCACGGAAAGGGACGTGCCCAGGGTTTCCTCATCCGTGCGGGTGAGCAGCTCCACCCGGGAGACGGCGGAAATCGCCGCCAGCGCCTCCCCCCGGAAGCCCAGGGTGCCGATGGCCTCCAAATCGTGCTCATCGGCGATTTTGGAGGTGGCGTGGCGGAGGAAGGCGGTGGGGGCCTGCCTGGCGGGGATGCCGCAGCCATCGTCGGTGATGCGGATCAGGGACATCCCGCCGTGGGCAATTTCCACGGTGACGGCACCGGCCCCGGCGTCGATGGCGTTTTCCAGCAGCTCCTTCACCACGCTGGCGGGGCGCTCCACCACCTCGCCGGCGGCGATCAAATCCGCCACATGGGGGTCTAATTGTTTTATCACTGCCATGTTATACCTCGAGTAATATGGTCACCGGGCCATCGTTCTGGGAGAATACCTGCATATCCGCGCCGAACTCGCCGTGCTCCACCCGGAAGCCCTGTTGCCGGCACTGGGCCATAAAACGCTCGTACAGGGGGATGGCCACGTCCGGCTTCGCCGCGTGGGAGAAGCCGGGGCGGCGGGATGAGGTGTCGGCATACAGGGTGAACTGGCTCACCACCAGCAGCGCGCCCCCCACAGCGGCCAGGTTCAGGTTCATTTTCTCATTTTCGTCCTCAAAAATCCGCAGGCCGCAGATTTTGTCCGCCATCTTATCCGCCTGGGCCTGGGTATCGTCGGGGCCCACCCCCAGGAGCACCAGGAACCCCTGGCCGATGGCCCCATTTACTTTACCGTCTATCTCTACCCGGGCGTTTTTCACCCGCGTCACTACTGCTTTCATGGCGCAGTCCTCCTTTTACCGTCTTGCTCCGTTCTCGTCAAAATTCCGCTTCAGCGCCCGCTCCGCCGGAACCGGCGAGCAGGCTGCACACCAGCACAAAAATCCACATTCCCGGCTTCATAAAAGCGCCTCCTTTTTTCTTCCATTATACACCGGCGGAAAGGGGTTTGTCATTCCTTATTTTCCCGGGGAATCACTTTCCCACACAGAACCGCTCAAAAATGCGGGCGGTGACGTCCTGGCGGACGGTGCGGCCCGTCAGCTCCCCCAGGGCGGACATGGCCTCCTCCACATCGGCCACCACCGCGTCGGGGGACAGCCCCGCCGCCAGCGCCTCCACCCCCCGCTCCAACGCCCCGCGGGCGCGGCTTGCCGCCTCCGCCTGCCGGGCGTTGGTGAGCATGGCCCCGGCCTGGTTTGCCGGGGGAGCCGGGAACAGCTCCGCCACGACGTGTTCCAAGTCCGCCAGCCCCTCCCCGGTTTTGGCGGACAGGGATACCATGGCGGCGGGGGTGTGCCCGCCTTTGTCCGCGCTCCACAGGGCGCAGGGGCCGGACAGATCCCGCTTGCTCATCACCCAGACCCAGGGCTTGCCGGAGGATGCCGCCAGCTCCACCACCTCGGCGTCCTCCCGGACAAAGTCCGCCGCGCCGTCCGTCACCGCGAAGATCAGATCCGCCCGCCCTATCGCCGCCCGGGAGCGCTCCACCCCCAACCGCTCCACCGCATCGTCCGCCTCCCGCAGCCCCGCCGTGTCGATAAGGCGCAGCAGCACCCCGCCAAAGCTCACCCGTTCCTCCACCGTGTCCCTTGTGGTGCCGGGTATGCTGGTGACGATGGCCCGCTCGTAGCCCAAAAGGGCGTTGAACAGGGTGGATTTTCCCGCGTTGGGCCGTCCCACAATGGCACAGGGCACACCCTCGTTGAGCAGACGGCCCCGCTGGTAGGTGGCGCTCAGTCTGTCCAGCGCCGCCGCCGCGCCGCTCAGCGCCGATGACAATTCCGCAATCTCGAACGGCTCGATGTCCTCGTCAGGGTAGTCCAGCACCGCGTGGAAGTGGGCGCACAGATCGGTGAGCTTATCATAAATGCCGTCCACCGCGTCCGCCAGCACACCCCCCAGCTGCCCCGCCGCCTGCCGCACCGCCGCCGGGGTTTCAGCGTGGATCAGATCCGCCACCGCCTCGGTGCGGGTGAGATCCAGCTTCCCGTTGAGGAACGCCCGCCGGGTGAACTCCCCCGGCTGGGCCTGCCGCGCCCCGGCGGCAAAAAGCGCCTCCAGCGCCAGCGCCAGCGCGGCGGGGGAGCCGTGGCATTGCAGCTCGGCGGCATCCTCCCCGGTGTAGCTGTGGGGGGCGCGGGAGACGGTGCACAAGCAGTGGTCGATGATATTGCCGTCTTTGTCATGGAGCGCGCCGTATACCAGTGTCCGATCGGGGCGCTGGGCCATGGCCGCGCCGCGAAAGGGGGTGAATACCGCGTCCGCCGCCGCTACCGCCCCCGGCCCGGACAGGCGCAGTATGCCGATGGCGGAGGGGATGGGCGGGGTGGCAATGGCGGCGATGATATCGTTCATCATGGTTCACCTCAGGGAAATTTTGATTGGGTTACAGCGTACCATATTTCCAGTTTTTTTGCAACAAAAAGCGCCCCGCCGGAAGGCGGGGCCTGCTGGTTTCTATAAGGCCCCCGCAAAGCCGGCCTTTGGCTTTGTGGGGAAAGGGGAAGCACCGATCGGGCTGGTCTTCGTGGCGCTTTGCGCCCCTCCGCTCGCCCTCGCTCCGCTCCATCCGCGCTGCTCACGACGGCTCCGCGCTCAGCTCTTTTCCTCAAAGGCCGCGCCGCAGGAACGGCAGTGCACCGTAATGCGCCCCTTCCCCCGGGGCACCCGCATGAGCTGCCCGCAGTTGGGACATTTGAAATAGCGGTGTTCCTTGTCGTGGGCGCGGGCGCGGAAGCCCGTCCATTTGCGCCACACAGGGCGCACAATCTGGAGGAAGCGGGTGTTTTCCGCCCGGCGCTGGGGCAGGTTCCGGGACAGGGAACGGAACAGGCTGACAACCAGAAGGACCGTCCCCAGCAGCTCAAAGATCAGCAGCCTGGTGAACAGGAATACCACATATAGGATGAGGTACAGCGCGATCAGAAACAGGTTTAATTGATCGCCTCCATAGCGGCCTGTCATAAAACGGGCCATCCAACTGCGTATCATCCGCGTCCACCTCCTGCATTGGGAAAGGAATTTAGGGATTATTACTAATATAGCGCTCAGCTTTGTCCCAGTCAATGGGGTAAGCGTAAACAAAATGTGAATTTGTCCCTGTATGCGTCGTACAGTTGTTTATTTGAGCTGTCCTATTGACAAACTCGATATTCGAGAATATACTATAATCAGGATACTCGATAATCGAGAATGGAGGCGGCGGGATGCCGAGGGCAAAATTTCAGACCTTGACGGAGCAGATGTTCTATATCTTGCTGTGCCTGCGGGAGGAGTGCTATGGCATGGACATCCTGGACAAGGTGCCCGCCATAACCGGGGGGCGGGTGAGCGTGGGCTCGGGGACGCTGTACAACCTGCTGGAGCAGTTCTGTACGGCGGGGATGATCCGGGAGACCAAGGTGGAAGGCCGCCGCCGCCGCTACCTGCTCACGGATTACGGGCGGCGGACGCTGGACAAGGAGTACGGCAGGATCCAGGCCCAGGCTGAGGACTACCGCCGGGCGTTCGGGAAGGAGTGACAATAATGAAAGAGACAAGGCGCAGGTTTGAGTGGTTTTCGTTTTACGACCACACCGGGCTGGAGGCACATTTGAAGTACATGGCAGGGCGTGGCTGGCTGCTGGAGAAAATCGGGAACTTCACCTGGCACTACCGCCGGGTTGAGCCGCAAAAGCTGGCCTTCAGCGTGTGCTATTTCCCCAAGGCGTCCCAGTTTGACCCTGGCCCCAGCGAGGAACAGGAGACGTTCTATGACTTCTGCGCCCACACCGGCTGGACGTTGGCGGCGGCGTCGGCCCAGATGCAGATTTTCTATAACCAGCGGCCCAACCCCGTCCCCATTGACACTGACCCGGCGGTAGAGGTGGACGCAATCCACCGATCGGCAAAAAACTGGCTTATCTCCCAAATCCTGTTATTAGCAGTGGGGGTGCTGAACCTCGTACAGTTTCTATTGCGGCTGTTTCACGACCCCATCGCCGCCTTGTCCAACCCGCTCCACCAGTTTGCCCTTGTATGCTGGCCCATTCTGATTTTGCTGATCGGGACGGACTGCGCCACCTATTTCTGCTGGCGTCGCAGGGCGCTGAAGGCGGCGGCGCAGGGGGAGTTCCTGGCCACAAGGAGCCATCCTCTGCTCCAAAAGCTGGCCCTGGCGGTGGTGCTGATGGGTCTGGCCTGGTGCCTGTCCTGGTGCCTGTCCAACCTGCAGGTCGGCATGGCCGCGCTGATGGCGGTGACCACCGCCTGTATGTTTGGGATCGTGTTTCTGGTGGTGCAGCTGCGGGAGCTGCTGAAGCGGTACAAGGCGTCGGCAGGGGCCAACCGGGCGGTCACCCTAGGGGCCTGTGCGGCCCTGCCGCTGGTCATGGTGGTGCTGATCACCGCCCTTGTGTTTTCCGCGGGGGGCGGCGGCGGGCAGAGGGGGGCGAATGAGCTGCCCCTGGCGCTTGACGACCTGACGGATGTGGAGGGATACGATTATGCCTCCTCGGATTATCTGGAGCGGATGGAATCGCCCCTGCTGGCCTATACTGAGGTGCACCAGTCCCCGTGGCGGCTTGAGAATATGGCAAACGGTGCGCCGTCCCTGTGGTATACCGTCGTGGAGGTCAAATTGCCCCCCATTTATGAGATGTGCAAAAACCACCTGCTGTATGAGAACGACACCCGGGAGACCGGTTTCCTGCCCGTCAAATACTATGCGCCCATCGACCCCGCCCCCTGGGGCGCGGCGGAGGCGTACCAGTTTGTTATGGACGATGAAACGCTGGACCTCTACCTGCTGTGCTATGAGGATCGGATTGTAAAGCTCGACCTGGACTGGGAACTGACCCCGGCGCAGATGGCCGTTGTTGGGGAAAAGCTGGGCGGGGCGTGAGGTTCCCGCAACCGGAAAATGTGCATTTCGCCGCCCCCGTCCGCCCAGGCAGGGGCAAATCCTTATCTTGCACAGCGGGGAAAATCATGCTATACTGATCGGCAAAGGATTCGGCAAAATTTGCAGGAAAAGGATGGAATGGACATGAAAAAGCATCTGATACCCCTTCTGCTGGCCCTGGCGGTGTGCGCGGGGCTGCTGGGCGTTCCGGCATTCGCGGCAAGCTCCGACTTTACCATTGAGGCCGGTGTGCTGACCAAATACAACGGCCCCGGCGGGGATGTGGTTATCCCCAACAGTGTGACCGAAATTGGAGAATCTGCGTTCTATGGCTGCATCAGCCTGACCAGCGTCACCATCCCCGACAGTGTGACCGAAATTGGAGAAGCTGCGTTCCTTGGCTGCACCGGCCTGACCAGCGTCACCATCCCGGACAGCGTCACGGAAATTGGAGAATATGCGTTCGGTGGCTGCAAAGGCCTGACCAGCGTCGCCATCCCCAGCGGCGTCACGGAAATTGGCGATTGCGCATTCCAATTTTGCACAAATCTGACCAGCATTGACATTCCCAAAAGCGTCACGGAAATTGGCGCGAATGCGTTCTTGGGCTGTGATAATCTGTCTGAAATCGCCATCCCGAACAGCGTGACCGAAATTGGAGTGGCTGCGTTCAGGGACTGCACCAGCCTGATCAGTATCGCCATTCCCGACACTGTGGCCGTCGTTGAACGATTCGCGTTTGACGGAACCCCGTGGTATGAGCGCCTGACCGAGGAATCAGGGGATTTTGTCATTGCGGGGAACGTCCTGCTGGCTTACCAGGGGAATGCTGCCGAGGTTAGCATTCCGGACGGGGTCACCGCCATTGCCGGCAATGCGTTCCGCGGCTTTGATAGCCTGACCCGCGTTACCATTCCCAAAGGCGTTACCACGATTGGAAACGGCGCGTTCCAAGGCTGCGCAAGCCTGACGGATATCGTTATCCCCGACACAGTAACCACAGTTGGGATAAGTCTTATTGATTATACCCACGCGTTTACCGGCACGCCGTGGATTGAGCGCCGGATGGAGGAGCCGGGGGATTTTGTTGTGGCAGGCAAAGTCCTGCTGGCGTACAAGGGCGATTCCGCCGAGGTTACGATACCCGATGGGGTGTCCACCATTGGGGGGATGGTGTTTAGCAGGTGGTTTTGGGCTCATTCTTCTGACAGCATTGATGTGACCCGTGTGACCATCCCCAACAGCGTCACCAAAATCGGCGATTGGGCGTTCCAATACTGCGAGAATCTGACCAGCGTCACCATTCCAGACAGCGTCACCAAAATCGGCGATTATGCGTTCCAATTCTGCGAGAATCTGACCAGCATCACCATTCCAGACAGCGTCACCAAAATCGGCGATTATGCGTTCCAACTCTGCGAGAATCTGACCAGCGTGACCATCTTGGGCAGCGCCACCAGAATCGGCGATGCATTCTACAACTGCGACAACCTGACCATCCACTGCTACGAGGGCAGCCGTGCCGAACGCTACGCCATCGCGAATGACATCCCCTACGTGGCGCAGCCGAAGCCGAAGGCAGAGCCGCCCGTGCCCATCGCGGCGATTGTGATTGCGGCGGTTGTGATCGCGGGCGGGGTTGTGGTGGTCGTGCTGAAAAAAAAGAAGCGGACGGCGCCCGCCCCCACCGGCGGGAACGTCCCGCCCCAGGCCCCCCCGGCCCAGCGGCCCCCCGTACAGGTCCCCCCGGCCCCCCAGCCGCCCGCCGCCCCGCCCC
>CAJTVM010000043.1:12062-24283 GCA_910579595.1 uncultured Oscillospiraceae bacterium | reverse complement strand
GATTCCCCAAGGGGAGGGTCTGTGCAACATGACCAACGCCGCCCTGCGGCAGCAGGGCGGCGCAAAAAACTCGCAGAATTCGCACCCACAGGCGCCAAAAACACCTCTCAGCCCGCAAACGTGTACGCCTGCGGCGGGGCGCATCCCCCTCGCCGGAAAGGACGCGGCTCCTTTCGGCGAAACGTCAGTACGCCACGCCCCAGTAAACCATATGCTTGGCGGGCTTGCCGCAGCAGGCGCACACCTCGCCCAGCTTCTCCTGCTGGAAGGGGATGCACCGGGAGGAAACCCCCGCCTCCTCCTTCATTTTCAGCTCGCAATCCAGCTCGCCGCACCACATGGTCTTGGCGAAGCCGCCCTGGCTTTCCATCTTCTCTTTGACCTCCGCCAGTGTGGCGCAGGGATAGGTGTTGTCCTCCAGGTTCTTTTTTGCCTTGGCGTACAGTCCGGCGTGGATGTCCTCCAGCATCTTGGCCACGGTGTCCTCGATGCCGTCCAGGGACACAAAGGACTTCTCCCCGCTGTCCCGGCGCACCAGCACACACTGGTTCTTTTCCATGTCCTTGGGACCCAGCTCCAAGCGCAGGGGTACGCCCTTCATTTCATACTCGGCGAACTTCCAGCCGGGGGAATTGTCGGACGCGTCCATCTTCACCCGGAAGCCCGCCTTCTTGAGCCGCTCCATAACGGCCTCGTTGGCCTCGATCACGCCGTCCTTGTGCTGGGCCACGGGGATGACCACCACTTGGATGGGGGCAACCTTCGGGGGCAGCACCAGGCCGTTGTTGTCGCCGTGCACCATAATAATACCGGCAATCATCCGGGTGGACACGCCCCAGGAGGTCTGGAAGGGGTGGTGGAGCTGGTTGTCCTTGCCGGTGAAGGTGATGTCAAACGCCTTGGCAAAGCCGTCGCCGAAGTAGTGGCTGGTGCCACCCTGGAGTGCCTTGCGGTCGTGCATCATGCACTCCACAGTGTAGGTGGCCTCCGCGCCGGAGAACTTCTCCTTGTCGGTCTTGCGGCCCTTGACCACGGGGATAGCCAGCACATCCTTATAAAAATCGGCGTAGATGTTGAACATCCGCTCCGTCTCGGCAATGGCCTCCTCGGCGGTAGCGTGCATGGTGTGGCCCTCCTGCCACAAAAACTCCCGGTGGCGCAGGAAGGGGCGGCTGGTCTTTTCCCAGCGCAGCACACTGGTCCACTGGTTATACAGCTTGGGCAGATCCCGGTGGGAGTGGATAATGTTGGCGTAATGCTCGCAGAACAGCGTCTCGGAGGTGGGCCGGATGCAGTAGCGCTCCTCCAGCTTGTCCACACCGCCGTAGGTCACCCAGGCGCACTCGGGGGCGAAGCCCTCCACATGATCCTTCTCCTTCTGGAGCAGGGACTCGGGGATGAGCATGGGCAGATACACATTCTCATGCCCGGTCTTTTTAAACTTGCCGTCCAAAATGCGTTGGATGTTCTCCCAGATGGCGTAGCCGTAGGGCCGGTAGATGAACATTCCCTTGATGCTGGAGTAGTCGATCAGCTCCGCCTTTTTGCACACGTCGGTGTACCACTGGGCAAAGTCCACGTCCATGTCGGTAATCTGGCTGACCTGCTTATTTTTATCCTGTGCCATGTCGTTTCAATCCTTTATCAATATAAATGTAGTTTTTTCCACATCCTACAAGGGTTAGCGTCAGACCTCTATTGTATTGCCAAGTCCCGCAAAAGTCAAGAGGAAAGGTAATCTCCCCCTTTCCCTTCCTCCTCCAAACGTATAACATAAAATCCCTGTACCAAACCGAAAGAAAAGGAGCTGTTCATTATGCCGTACCCCCATGTCAATTCCAGCCGTATCACCCTGCGCCCCCTGGCCCAAGCGCCGGCAGTGGGCTTCCCCCTCCCCCATTCTGTCCGCCCCGCGGATGCCAGCGTCACTCTGGGTGACTGGCTGGATCTATGGATGGACGCCGAAATCGAACCCCGCCGGGCGGAAACCACCATAAATGGCTACTGGAACATCATCCGCAACCATATGCTGCCCGCTCTGGGGGCGGTGCGGCTGGCCGACCTGTCCCCGGATCTGATCAACGGCTACTACAAGTGGCTGTCCACCGAAAAGGGCCTGTCCCCCAACACCATACGCAAGCACCACATCCTGCTCCACACCGCGCTGAAGGCGGCTTACCGGCAGGGCGTGCTGTCCGCCAACCCCGCCCAGCGGGCCACGCCCCCCCAGGCCACCTCCGCCAGCGTGCAGTACTACACTCCCACCCACCTGGGCCTGCTGCTGCGGGAGGTGGAGGGCCTGCCCCTGGAGCTGCCGGTGAAGCTGGTCTGCCACCTGGGCCTGCGGCGCAGCGAGCTTTTAGGCCTGCGCTGGCGGGACGTGGATCTTCAGGCCGGCCTGCTGTCGGTGCGCCGGGTGCGCACCACCGTGGGCTACCGGGTGGTGGAAAAGCCCCCGAAAACCTTCGACAGCTGCCGCACCCTGTCCATCCGGTCGCTGGACGGCCTGCTGGTGCTGCTTCGGCAGATCCGTGCAAAGCGCCTGCGGGATGACATCCCCTGCTCCCCGGACGACTACCTGGTGCTCAACGGGGCGGGGGAGCCCTGGCACCCCAACGTGCTGTCCGCCGATCTGGCGTCCTTCGTGGAGGCCCGCCGCCTTCCCCCCATCACCTTCCACGGCCTGCGCCACACCTTTGCCAGCATGGCCAACAGCGCCCGGGTGCCCATGTACCAGATCAGCCGGGCCATGGGCCACAGCAGCCCCAATATCACCCAGCGCATCTACACCCACCTGTTTGACCAGACCCACGGGGAGGTGCTGGCCGCCGTGGCGGACATCGTTAAGACCAGCTCCGCCTCCGCCTGACGAAAAAGCGCCGCCTCCAGGGGCGCGGCGGTAAAACGGGGCCTGGAACAACACGTTCCAGGCCCCGTTTTTTGTTATCGGTCAATCCTTTGCCGCATCGTTCCCGCTGGGATAGTTCACGAAACGAACCGTTACATTGGGGTCGTCCGGCATCTCAAAGGGCGGAATCTTGCCGCTCTCGATGTCGGCAATAATCTGCCGCCACTCCTCCTCGGTGCGCTCGGGGGCGCTCACCACGTCCCAGTCATCCAGCGGCACGCCGTCCTTCTCTGACGTAAACACATACCCGTCAGACAACGCAGCCTTGACCGCGGTCTGGACTTTACCTGTATCAGCCTCAACAGATTTATCTGTCCCGCTAGCGATGTCAGCCGGGTCATAGCTCATCATCAAGGCGTCGTCCCCGTCAACGGTTTTCGAGTACATCTTGCCCTCCTTGATCTCCTGCAAAATGCCCTCATACATGGCGATGGTCTCGTCTATCATTTCCTGGGTCCAGACAAACTCGCCCCGGCCGCCGGTCCAGCCCGTTTCGCCCAGCATGGACTGGAGATTTTTCTTCTCCTGCTCCAGCCACGCGGCGTACCCCTCATAGGTCCACCACTCCACGTTGGGCGTGGGAAAACGCCGCTCAAACTCCTCATCGGTCATGGCCTCAAAGGTTTTCCCGCCGTCAAAGCTGTAGTAGGTCTTTCCATCCTTCGGGTCCACGTAGGACATCAGCGTGCCCTCGTCGGCAATGGTTTCCTCATTCAGCTGGCGGTCCAGATCTTCCTGGGAGAGCGGGCTTGCGGAGGCAGCAAACGCGGTGGTCGCGCCCACCACCAGGACAGCGGCCAGGCCCGCCGCCAGTACGGATGCTTTTTTATACTTCATAATGGCTTCAATCCTTTCTTCGATTGCAAGTTTGCTGAAATGACTGTAGGGGGAGAAGCCCTTGCTTCGGGTCTCCTCCATGTTAATCAGGGCCAACGCGTAGGAGGCCTTCTCCCTGCCGCCCAGGGTGTCCATTACCCGTTCATCACAGGATAACTCCATGTCCCTGTTGGCAAGGACGTACATCACCCATGCCAGGGGGTTGAACCAATGGACGCACAGCACGGCGGCAAACGCCAGTTTTGCCACGCTGTCAAAACGCCGGATGTGGATATACTCATGGGTGAGGATATAGGTCAGGGCGGTTTCATCGTCCCGTTCCATGTCCTCCGGGAGCAGGATCACCGGGCGCAGGACGCCATAGGTCAGCGGTGAGGACACCAGGGCTGACTGCCGTACCTCCAACGGCCTGTGCAGTCTTTGCCCCGCCAGCCAACGCCGGACAGCGGGGGTATCATCCGGGGTGGAGATGCGGAACCGCCGTCTGGCCCGCACATAGGACACTGTAAAATATGCCGCCATCAGCACCGCACCAGCCAGCCAGACCACAGGCAAGACTGACCTGGAAGCTGTGCCAGCCGGAGCCTGTATGCCAGAAGGTATTCTCATAGCGGGTGTCTCTGGGACTGCTGTCCCGCCCGGTGCCAGATACTCACCCATCACCGGCAAATGCTTTGCGGGAACAAGCAGGCTGAACGGCAGAGGAACGGTGAACGGCAGGAGCAGCCGCAGCGCCGCCATCTCCCACAGGGCCAGGAACGCCCCTTTGGGCAGGCGGTGGAGGGCCAGCGCCCGAACCACCACGATGAACAGGGCGAACACTCCGCCGGACACGGTCATTTGAACAAGGCTCATTCGCGCTCCTCCTGGGTTTGCAGCTCCGAAACCATACGGCGCAGGTTGTCGATTTGCGCCTTCGACAGCTTCTGATGGCCCAGCAGGGACGCAAACAGCAGGTCAGGGGAGCTGTCGAACAGCTTGTGCAGCAGTTCCTCGGTTTCCGCCGCCTGCACCACATCCCTGGCAATCAGGGCGTGGCACAGGAAGTTCGGCTCGCTTCGTTCAATGGCGCCCTTGGCGATGCATTTTTTGATGACGGTGTAAGTGGTGTTCATGTTCCAGCCGGTGGTTTCTTTGAGTATATCCGAAATTTGTTTTGCCGGCATATCCCCTTCTTTCCATAGCACATCCATGACTTTCAGCTCCGAGTCAAAGAGCTTGACGGCCATTTCAATCACTTCCTTTCAAACTATTGCAATAGTTCACGATGTATACACTATCACAGTCGTGTGGATTTGTCAACACTATTCCAGTAGTTTATAAAAAATTCAAAATTTTCCCCGGCGAAGCCGGTTCCACAATTCCACGCAGAAGCGCAAAAAGGGCGGCGCAGCCGCGCCGCCCTCGTCAAAATATTTTTCACCGCCCCCGTGGACGGCATTTAGAACCTGTATTCACAGCCGAAACCGCCGGATGACCGAGGGATTTTCCCGTCAGGCAAGGCAAATTTTCGCAGGAATCATTGCGTTTATTTCAAGAAAATTTAACGCGGCATGGCGGGAAAAGACCCGGCCTGACGGTGAATCGAGGTTGTGAATACAGGTTCTTAATTCGATTATTCATATTCTCCCGGCGCAAACACCCCGGCGGGCAGCAGATGGCTCAGCCCCACCACCGCCTCATCGAAGCCGCCCCTGTCCCAGTCTACCCGGGGGCAGCGCAGCGTCTCGTCCCCGCCCCGGTTCAACGGGATGGAAACCGCCACCACCAGCCCCCGGCCCGCCTCGCACAGCGGCGCCAGCCGGCCCGCGTGGAGCGCGGCAATCCGGCGGGCGATGGCAATGCCGCAGCCCCCCCTCCGCCAGTCGGGCAGATCCTCCCCTTCGCTGTCAAACAGGAAGGGCAGCTTCTCCAACGGCACGCCGGGGCCGTCATCCGCCACAGTAAACACCGCGTTATCCTGATCCCGCTTCAGCGTCAATGTCACCCGCTTGCCCGCCTTGGCCCCATTGGCCACCAGCTCCAGCAGAAGCTGCCGGACAAGCTCCACATCCACCCGGGCCAGGAGCCGCTCCGGGGCGTTGACGGTAAGCTCCACCCCCGCCCGCTCCAGCAGGCCCTCCATCCGGGCCCCCAGATCGGCGGTCAGCTCCCCCAAATCGGCGGGTTCCAGCTTCACCGCCGGCGCTTCCCCGCCCAACCTGCCGCACAGCTCCATCCGGCCCACCAGGCGAAGCATCCGGCAGATCCCCTGGTTCATAGCCGCCAGGTAGCCCTTGCTGGCATCGTCAAAGGCGCACCGCTCCAGCATCTGGCTGGCCACCGTCATCTGGGCCAGCTGGATGCGCAGATCCGCCGCCTGCCTGGCCGTCCCGCGATTCAAATTTTCCCGATCCACTTGCCTCCGCCTCCCTGTGTCCTCCAGCTCTGTCTCCCATTCTATGCTGTGCAGTTTCTCCGCGGCCTCTCATGGAAAAGGATTCCACCTCCGCGCCCTGTGTCGAATTTTGTCGAACTTTGTCGAATTTTTCATATTGTATCAGAGCGCCGCGGGAATGGCAAGCGGTTTGCGCAATTCGCCATATTGACAATAAAAACAAGATCACTTATAATAACGACTTATGCAATCTACAAAATATGGCGAAAAAAGACAGGAGGAGAACAATTTTGGCGGATCATCCTACCAGTGAAAACAAAATGGGCGTCATGCCGGTGAACAGGCTGCTGCTGAACATGGCGATTCCCATCATGATCTCCATGCTGATTCAGGCGTTTTACAACGTGGTGGACAGCTGGTTTGTGGCCAAGCTCAGCGAGGACGCGCTGAACGCGGTATCCCTGGCCTTCCCGGTGCAGAACCTGATGATCTCGGTGGCGGTGGGCACCGGCGTGGGCATCAACGCCCTGCTGTCCCGGAGTCTGGGGGAAAAGCGCCAGGATCAGGCCGACAAGGCGGCGGTGAACGGCATTTTCCTGGCCGTGCTGAGCTGCCTGGTGTTTGTCATCCTGGGCCTGGCCTGCTCCAAGCTGTTTTACACCATCCAGACCGACGTGGATGAGATCATCGACTACGGCTCGGCCTACCTGACGATCTGCTGTTCGCTGAGCGCGGGCATTTTCGGGGGCGTCACCCTGGAGCGCATCCTCCAGGCCACCGGCCGCACCATCCAGTCCATGATCGCCCAGGCGGTGGGCGCGGTGGTGAACATCGTTCTGGATCCCATCCTGATCTTCGGCCTGGGCCCCATCCCCCGGATGGAGGTGGCGGGCGCGGCCTTAGCCACCGTCATCGGCCAGATCATTGGCTGCGGCGTCTCCATTTTCTTCAACCTCACCCAAAACCCGGACATCAACCTGTCCTTCAAGGGCTTCCGCCCCCACGGCCCCACCATCCGGGGCATCTACAGTGTGGGCCTGCCCAGCATAATTATGCAGTCCATCGGCTCGGTGATGGTGTTCGGCATGAACCAGATCCTCATCGCCTTTACCAAGACCGCCACGGCGGTGTTCGGGGTGTATTTCAAGCTCCAGTCCTTCTTCTTCATGCCGGTGTTCGGCCTGAACAACGGCATGGTGCCCATCGTATCCTACAACTACGGCGCCCGGAACCCGGACCGGATCATCAAAACCATCAAGCTCAGCGTGTTTTACGCCACCGCCATGCTGGTGATCGGCTGTCTGGTGTTCCAGTTCTTCCCCGAGCAGATGCTGTCCCTGTTCCAGTCCGAGGAGGACGCGGCGGGCAATCTGCTGACCATCGGCAAATCCGCCCTGCAGATCATCTCCCTGAGCTGGCTGCTGGCGGGCTTCGGCATCGTGGCCTCATCGGTGTTCCAGGCGCTGAACCACGGCCTGCTCAGCCTCACCGCCTCGGTGGTCCGGCAGCTGGCCGTCCTGCTGCCCGTAGCGTGGCTGCTGTCCCGTCTGCCGGAGTTTGCCCGGCAGTACCTGCTCAATCACCCGTCAGCCGCTCCCGACGGGATTCTGGCCAGGCTGGCCGGCCTGGGGGGGCTGAATCTGACGTGGTGGGCGTTCCCCATTGCGGAGCTGTTCTCCATGACCCTGTGCGCCATCTTCCTGCGCCACGTCTACCGGAAGAACATCCTCCCGCTCACCCAAGCTCGGCAGGAGTAATTTCTTCAAAAAACACCCCGGGCCAATCCGCCGTGCAGGCGGATTGGCCCGGGGTTTGATTATGACTGCGCTGTTCCCGCTGAAAAATGCTGCCGCCGGTAGTAGTCCAGGTTCAGGAACCGCTGCACCAGCCCGGCCTGCTCCGGGGTCAGATCCTCCAGTGTACGCAGCGTACCCTCCGCGGTGAGATACCTGCCCTGGGCGTGGATCACCGGCACCTCCCGCCAGCACTGATCCACCGCCTGCATATAGGCGTCGCCCTCCCAGCCCAGCTGGTCAAACAGCACGTTCATCAGGAAGCAGGGGGAGACGTCCGGCCCCTCCCCCACCATGTCGTGCCCGATCATTTCCTTTGCCGCGTCGTTGGCCCAGATGAAATAGGGCGTGGACCAGTAGTTATAAAAGCTCTCCACGGAATCCTGGCTCAGATCGATGCCCAGCGCGTCATACACGCTGTTGCCGTTGCCCAGCCATGGCTTGTGGTCGCCGAACACCACCAGCACAATAGGCTCCTCCTGCGCCCGGAAGGAGTTCACCATATTGGCAAGGAAGTTCTGGGTATCCAGCACCGAGCCCAGATAGTTGGCCAAAATGTACCGGGACGCCTCGTCCAGATCCTCGTTGGCGATGTAGTCCCCCACCTCGCCCCACCAGCATTCCTCATCGCTGTAAGGCCCGTGGCCCTGGTAGGACACGGAGAAGGAAAACTGCGGCGCGCCGCCCCATGCAACCTGAGTAACAATGGAGTAGACCAGCTCCGGGAAGAAGATGTAATCCCAGGCGGTGTCCGCCTTAGCCTTCTCCTTGTAGAAGTTCTCCGCGAAGCGGTATTCGTCAAAGCCCATATAGGCGTTGATATTCTGCCGGTTGTAGAACCAGTTGTTGGAGGGATGGTCGCCGGAGGTGTGGTAGCCCTGGCTTTTCAGGTACCACACATAGGAGGAGGTATCGGCGCGGTAGTTGTGATCCCCCATCCCCACCCCGGTGAGGAAGGCCCGCTCGGTGTTGATGGTGCCGCCCGCGAAGATGTTGGTGAGCAGGTTACCGGAATAGCTCTCCGCCTCCAGCGCGTGGAGCTGGGCGTAAACATCCTGAGTGAACTCAATCTGCTCAAAATCGGAAAAATCCGAAAACGCCTCCAGCATCACCCCCACGACGTTGACCTTTTTGTCCTCAGGGATGACCCCATCCTCATACTCCGCCAGCAGTTGGGCGGAGTCCTTGGCGTCATAGCCCGCGGGGGGATTGGGCAGGGCGTCTTTCACACTGTGGAGGAAGGGATACAAAAAGCCCCTGGAGACATACTGCTGGGTGGTAGACCAGCGGTTGATATGCTCCTCGTTGGAATTTTTGCTGTATATGGCGTCGCTGCCGTACACCGGGATCAGGGCCAGCGCGCAGGCAAAGGCGATCCCCGCCGTCAGCCCCCGGCCCAGCCCCTTGGGCTTCCCCCGGGCCAGCAGGGCCAGCAGCACCGCAGACAGCACCGCCCCGGCAATGGCCAGAAGCAGTTTGCTGAACAGGAACAGCTGGTATTTCCCCGCCATATCGCCCGCCTCCCCCAGCAGGAGCAGGTCGCCCGCCAGCACCGGATCGTCCCGGAAGAACAGCTTGTAGGTGTTGCCTGCCGACAGGCCCAGCACCACCGCCGCGGTGATCAGGTAGGCCAGCCAGCCGCGCCCGGTAAGCCCGTACAGCAGCGCCGCCAGCACCACGGTTGGCAGCAGGTTCAGCAGCACCAGAACCGGGTGGGCCAGGTAATCGGAAAACATCTGCCAGCCGTACTGGCCCGGGGCCATCACCAGGGAGAACATCCCCAGGACAACCGCCGCCCCGCCCAGCAGCAGGGCATTCCACAGCCAGAACACGGCCCGACGCCTTCGATCCATCCCATCCTCTGGACGTTTCTGGAACAAAAAGCAGGAAAATAGTCGTTTCATTCGCAGCCTCCAATCGCCGGCGCACCTTTGTGAAAAAGCAAAAAAGCAAGTACAGTCAGTATAGTATATCACAGCTGCCCCCGGTTTGCACCGGGGGCAGCTGTATTTTCATAAAAAATTAATAGGCCAGCTTCCCGTCCAGCCAGTTTTTCAGCTCCGCGATGGGCACGCGCACCTGATCCATGGTGTCACGGTCCCGAATGGTGACGGCGTGGTCGGCCTCGGTCTTATCGTCGCCCACGGTGGCGAAGTCCACGGTGACGCAGTAAGGGGTGCCGATCTCGTCCTGACGGCGGTAGCGCTTTCCAATGGAGCCGGCGTCGTCAAAGTCCACCATGAAGTATTTGGACAGCTCGGTTTGGATCTCCCTGGCCTTGTCGCCCAGCTTCTTGCTCAGGGGCAGCACCGCGCACTTGTAGGGGGCCAGCGCCGGGTGGAGGCGCAGCACGGTGCGCACGTCGTTCTTTTCGGCGTCCACCACTTCCTCGTCATAGGCGTTGCACAGGAAGGCCAGCAGCATTCGCTCCACGCCCAGGGAAGGCTCGATGACGTAGGGGATATAGTGCTCGTTCTTCTCCTGATCGTAATAGGTCAGATCCTTGCCAGAGGTGTTCTGATGGGCTGTGAGGTCGAAGTTGGTCCGGCTGGCCACCCCCCACAGCTCGCCCCACTCGGTGAAGGGGAAGGCAAACTCGAAGTCGGTGGTGGCGTTGGAGTAGTGGCTCAGCTCCTCCGGGTCGTGGTCGCGCAGGCGCAGGTTTTCCTCCTTGACACCCAGATCCAGCAGCCACTGGTGGCAGAAGTTCTTCCAGTAGGCAAACCACTCCAGCTCAGTGCCGGGCTGGCAGAAGAACTCCAGCTCCATCTGCTCAAACTCCCGGGTACGGAAGATGAAGTTGCCTGGGGTGATCTCGTTGCGGAAGCTCTTGCCGATCTGGCACACGCCGAAGGGCAGCTTGCGGCGCGTGGAGCGCTGGACGTTGACGAAGTTGGTGAAGATGCCCTGAGCGGTTTCGGGGCGGAGGTACACCGTGTTCTTGGCGTCCTCGGTGACGCCCTGGAAGGTCTTGAACATCAGGTTGAACTGGCGGATGTCGGTCCAGTTGAACTTGCCGCAGGTAGGGCAGGCGATCTGGTGCTCGTCAACAAACGTCTTCATCTCGCTCTGGCTCATGGCGTCCACGCTGCGGCCCAGCTCAAAATTGTTTTCGGCGCACCAGTCCTCGATAACCTTGTCGGCGCGGAAGCGCTCATGGCACTCCTTGCAGTCCATCAGCGGGTCGGAGAAGCCGCCCACATGGCCGGAGGCCACCCACACCTGGGGGTTCATCAGGATGGCGGCGTCCAGCCCCACATTGTAAGGGTTCTCCTGGACGAACTTCTTCCACCAGGCTTTTTTCACGTTGTTTTTCAGCTCCACCCCCAGGGGGCCGTAGTCCCAGGTGTTGGCCAATCCGCCGTAGATCTCGGATCCGGCAAAGATGAAGCCCCTGCCCTTGCACAGGGCCACAATTTTTTCCATACTCTTTTCGCTGTTTTTCACGATACAAAGCTCCTTTCGATTGTTTTCGGCTCAAAACGAAAAACGCCCTGAGCCGTACGGCTCAGGGCGAATGAACTATCCGCGGTTCCACCTGAATTTCCCCAAGAGGGGACGCTCTGCGCCGGTAACGGGGCGGTCCGGCGGAGCATTTCCGCTCCGCAGCTCACGGGTGCCTTCCCTCCCGTTCCGCCAAAGCCTTGCACCGTCCGGCTTCTCTCTGGGGCGGAAAATGGGGTACTTCTCCCGGTCATCACCTTATCGCAGGTCATTTTATCACCTTTTCCCCGGGGTGTCAAGAAATATTTACGAGCTTCCCCTCCTCATTGTACTCCCAGGTGGCGTCAGGGCCGCACACGGTTGCCGGGAAATCCGAGACCTGGGTATAAAACTCCAGGTCGTCACCTTCGGGAAAGCACAACTGGCCGTCCTTCATCGCCCAGACATGGCGCACTGTCCCGGAGCCATCGGCAGTCAGCCGGAACCGCCCCTCCGGGTTCATCAGTTCAAAGGTTCCGGTTTCATAAAGGGTTGTGGATGTAAATTTGGCATAATATCCATCCCTGCGGAAGATAAGCGAGTATCCCAACATAGGGTCGTCAGAACCATAGCCCTCCACGGATCGGTAGGTGCCCTCCAGGGTTGTGCGGTAAGGCTTTTGGAAAAACAGGATCAGCGCGAGAATCAGGCTGATAAAGGCGAACAGCATCGCAAGTGACATTGCGATTATTTTTTTCATTGCCTCATCCATAAGCCGGCCCACAACGCATCACAGTATATTGAGTCTGTATAGGAGTTATAGTCGCACTGTCAACAAATACTTTCCATGGATCTTTTTTTGTCTCACGGTAGTATGACCTAT
>CAJTVM010000043.1:0-12025 GCA_910579595.1 uncultured Oscillospiraceae bacterium | reverse complement strand
GACTCAGCTCATAAGGAAACTTAGCATAGAGCTTGTATGCATTTTTACTGTCCGCCTTAACAAAGTGACCTGTGGATATCGAACTGGACGTTTGAACCGCAACCCCAAGCTGAGCACTGACAGAAATAACTTTACCCGTTGCAAGCCCTATTCCTATGGAAATTGTGCTACCGCCCGAAGGCGTATGACAAATATATCCATCTGTATGGAACACATAACCATCCCGGGGTTGTCCACTAACCTCATACCAGTCGGAAACAAATATAAAATCGTCATCGTACTCATACCGCCACTCACCACGAGGAGCTCTTTCAGGAGGCGGTACGGCTGCGGCATAGGCAGGCGCTACGAATTGGACTGTCAAAAGCAAAGCAAGGAAGAAACTCCCAAATTTCAACGTTTTTTTCATAATATCTCCTTTCTTCTCCGCGTTCGTCACGGCATCAGAGCAAAAGCAGCGTACTGCATCGGAACCACCTTCTTCCCCACTCATTTGTAAATATATTTTACTAAATTTTATTTGTATTGTCAAGCAGTTTATTTTGGCGGAATATTTAAAGAAAATATTTTCAATCCGTTATCCCCGCACATAAGCATCCAGCGGCGCAGGGACAAACGGGACGGTAAAAAAACAGCGTAGATTTATACTTTTTTCATTTCTTTTTTGAAAGTTGTATGCTATAATACGCTTATGATAAAATGCGCAGGAGGGGAACGCCATGCAAAACCGCGTCACAGTCACCGTAGGTGGGCTGAAATACACCCTGCTGGCCGCCGAGGGGGAGGACTATGTCCACCGGGTGGCCGGATACGTCAACGACAAGCTGAAGGAGACCGTCGGCCAGGGCGGCATCTCCCAGATGGACAGCGCCATCCTCACCGCCATCAACATCGCCGACGACCGCTTCAAGGAGCAGGAGGCATCGGAGAACCTGCGCCGCCAGATCAAGGAGCTGCTGGAGGAAAACTCCAAGCTGAAATCCGAGCTGAGCGAGGCCAAGCGGGAAATCTTTAAATTACAGCAAAAGCGGTAAGCGCGGGCTCAGGCGCACCGCCCCGGATGGACCGGAGCGAGGAATACAAACCAAGAATCGCACAGCGGTTCTGTTTGTGTTCCGAGTCGGAGGGAAGCCGGGGCGAACAGCGCGCCCAAAGCGAGCGTGATAACGCCGCATCACGATACCACCTACAGAAACGAGAGAAACCTATGGAAATACTATCCCCCGCAGGGAGTCCGGAGGCACTGCGCGCGGCAATCTGCGCCGGCGCGGACGCCGTCTATCTTGGTTTTGGACAATTCAACGCACGCCGGGGCGCCCGGAACTTCACCCAGGACGAGTTCGCCTCGGCGGTTTCCTATTGCCATTTACGGGGGGCGAAGGTGTACCTGACCCTGAACACCCTGTGCTCCGATCGGGAACTGCCCGATGCGGTGGAGTGTGCCCTCCAGGCATCCAAACTGGGCGCGGACGCGGTTCTGGTGCAGGACATGGGGCTGGTGCGCGCCCTGCGTCTGTGCGCTCCCGACCTGCCTCTCCACGCCTCCACCCAAATGTCCCTGCACAGCCTGGACGGGGTAAAGCAGGCCGCCGATCTGGGCATCACCCGGGCGGTGCTGGCCCGGGAGCTGTCACGCCGCGATATCGCGTACATCTGCGAACACTCCCCCATTGAGATTGAGGTGTTCGTCCACGGGGCGCTGTGTATGTGCTATTCGGGGCAGTGCTTCATGTCCTCCGTCATCGGGGGGCGCAGCGGCAACCGGGGGATGTGCGCCCAGCCCTGCCGCCTGCCCTACGGCTTCGGGGATCTGGCCGACGGCCACCCGCTGTCCCTGAAGGATATGTCGCTGGCGGGCCATTTGAGCGAGCTTCAGGAGCTGGGCGTGGCCAGCGCAAAAATCGAGGGCCGCATGAAGCGGCCCGAATACGTCTATATCGTAACGAAGGTATATGCCGACGCCCTCCGGGAGGGCCGTGAGCCAACGGCAGACGAGCTGCGCCAGCTGGAGCAGGCGTTCTCCCGGCAGGGCTTCACCGACGGCTATTATGTGGGCCAGAAGGGCCCGGAGATGTTCGGCGTCCGGGAGGAGGGCCGGCACCCCCGGGAGCTGTTTTCCCAAGCCAAAGCCGCCTACGACAAGGGGGAGGGCCGGTTGATCCCCGTGAAATTTTACGCCATGATCCGCCCCAACGAACCCATCCAGGTGGGGGTGGAGGACACCGGGGGCCGGGTGGCCACCGCCGCCGGAAAGGTGCCGGAGCCTGCCCGCCGCCGCGCCACCACCCAGGAGGAGGTGGAGGCCCAGCTGGCCAAAACCGGGGGCACTCCCTTTGAGGCCGCCGGGATGCGCACTCTGGTGGAGCCAGGGCTGGCGGTCCCCCTGTCCGCACTGAACTCCCTGCGGCGGCAGGTGCTGGACGATCTCACCCAGCAGCGCACCGCCCTGCCCCTGCGCCGCCACAGCGAATATAAAGCAGGGGTCCGGTACGAGGATTACCGGGGGGAGCCGGATATTTACGTCTCCCTGCGTCGGGCAAAGCAGCTCACCTTCGAGCTGACAAAGGCCCAGCCCGATCTGATCACCCTGCCCGCCGAGGAAATCGCCGCCCATCCCGAGGACGCAGCCGCCGCTATCCGGCGCAATGTCCCGGTGGCGGCTATCCTGCCTCGAATCTGCTTCGACCGGGAGCTGGACGCCCTGAGAGAGCAGCTGGAGGCCTGCCGGGAGGCGGGGGTGACGGACGTCTACGCAGGCAACCTGGGGCTGGTCCCGCTGTGTAAGGAGTTGGGCTTCCGCCTGCGGGGGGACTACGGCCTGCAGGTGTTCAACAGCCAGGGAGCCAAGGAATACAAACGCCTGGGCTTCCAATCGCTCACCGCCTCGTTTGAATTGAAACTTGCCCAGATCCGGGATCTGGGCAAGGCGGTGGACACTGAGATCATCGCCTACGGGCGCCTGCCGCTGATGATCACGGAAAACTGCGCGATCAAGAACCAATCGGGCAAGTGCACCTGCGGCAACGTCAGCCAGCTGATCGACAGGAAGGGCGTGCGCTTCCCCGTGGAGCGGGCCTACGGGTGCCGCAACGAGATTTTGAACGCCAACAAAATCTTCCTGGCGGACAAAGCGGCAGATTGGAAACATGCGGGCCTGCGGGCCATCCGCCTGCTGTTCACCACGGAAAACGGGGTGGAATGCACCCAGGTGCTGGAGGCATACCGGGGCCGTGGGGCCTATAAGCCCAACAACTACACCCGGGGCTTGTATTACCGGGATGTAGAGTAACCCCAAAAGCAAGAGGGCTGCGCGGGCACAGGCCACCCGCCGCGAAACGTGGAACGTCCCATAAGGGCGCGTCCCCGGCAATCTGCGTCCCCAGCCGCATGGACGCACGGAACAGCGCCTGGTCATGGATGATTTCCAGCTTCAAGTTCAAATCGGCAAGGGCTTCCATCAGCTCTTGACCGTCCTCACCCAAGCGGAGTATAATCTCATTCTGCAAGGCGTCCAGGCGGACCTCCAGGCTTCTTGTTTCCTCATCTGCCAACTCATACTGGCCAACACGGTCCTCCACCATAAAATATAATTTCTCTAAAACTTCAGTCATATCGCAAAACTCCATCGTATGTTGTAGTTCACTTTTTATTGTGCACGTATGTTGAAATTGGTCAAGAGGTTTTTATGGAAATCTTAGCACAGCGCATGAAAGAATTGCGCCTTGAAAAGAAAATGAAGCAGGTGGAGGTCGCCGAAGCTATTGGGATTTCCACTACTGCCTACTGTAACTACGAATATGGCCAGCGCGACCCGCAGACTGCCACACTCGTGGCACTGGCAAAACTTTACCACGTATCCACCGACTACCTGCTGGGCGTAAACGAGTCCATGCCAGACAGCACATCAAAGATCATTCTCGCCTCCAACTCCCCCCGACGCAAGGAGCTGCTGGAGCGCATCGGCATCACCGGCTTCAAGGTCTCCGCCCCCAACGTGGACGAGTCCGTGGAGGACGGCCTGTCCCCGGCGGAGATCGTGGAACAGCTCTCCCTGCGCAAGGCCCGGGCGGCGGCAAAAAAGGCGGGGCCGAACGACTTGATCATCGCCGCCGACACGGTGGTGGCCATGGACGGCGCGGTGTTGGGCAAGCCCCACGGCAAGGACGACGCTTTTTCCATGCTGTCCGCCCTGTCGGGCCGGGAGCACTGCGTCTACACCGGCGTCACAGTAATCCGGGGGGACAAAACCGTCACCCAGCACGAGGAAACCGCCGTCACCTTCCGGGACCTGGAGCCGGACGAGATCCGGGGCTACATCGCCACCGGCGAGCCTATGGACAAGGCTGGGTCCTACGGCATCCAGGGCATCGGCGCACTGCTGGTATCCGGCATCAGGGGGGATTACTGCAACGTGATGGGCCTGCCGGTGTTCCGGCTGGGCCGGATTTTGTCCAGCTTCGGTATGGACCTTCTGTGAGGTGAACATCCATGAAGGATTTTTTCCGAAATAATGGCGGGCTTTTGCTGCTGGCGTCGGTGCTGCTGGCGGCAGTGGTCACCGTGGGGGCCTATATCCTGGGCTACGATCCCCTCTCCGGGGCGCTGGAGCTGCTGTCCACCCCCTTCCGCGCCGCGTCGTCGGCCATCGCCAATTGGACCCAGGATCAGTATGGCAGGGCGTTCAGCTATGATCAGCTGGCGGCGGAGAACGAGGCCCTGCGCCAGCGGGTGGCGGAGCTGGAAAAGGACGCCATCGCCGGACAGGACGCCGCCCGGGAAAACGAACGCATGAAGGACTTGCTTGGACTTGCCGAAGAGCGCCCCGAGCTGCAATACCGGGACGCGGAGGTGGTCCGGCGCTCCTCGTCCAACTGGTCATCGGACCTCACCATCAACCGGGGCTCCACCGGCGGCGTGAAGGTCAACGACTGCGTCATCGACCAGTACGGCCACCTCATCGGGGTGGTCACCCAGGCGGATCTGAATTCCTCCGTGGTCACCACCATCCTGGATCCCACCCTGGAGGTGGGGGGCCGGGTGGCCCGCACCGACGAGGACGCCATTCTGGAGGGCGACTTCACCCTCATGCTGGACGGGCTGGTCCGGCTGTCCTACATCCCGGAGCAGGCCAAGCTGGTCACCGGCGACCAGGTAATCACCTCGGGGCTTGGGGGGATCTATCCCTCCGGGCTGGCGGTAGGCTCCATCCGATCCCTGACGGTGGAGGAGGACGGCATCACCCGCTACGCCCAGGTGGAGCCCGCGGCGGACATTGCCGGGGTGCGGTACGTGTATGTCATCGTAGACTACGGCAAATGAAATCCATCTGCGGCGGGGAAATACCCCGCCGCATTTCAGAAAGAGAAGGTGAAAACCATGGCGGAGCTTACCCCCATGATGAAGCAGTACTGGAAGGTGAAGGAGGAACACCCGGACTGCCTGCTGTTCTTCCGGCTGGGCGACTTCTACGAGATGTTCCACGACGACGCCAAGCGGGGCGCGGAGGAGCTGGGCCTCACCCTCACCACCCGGGACAGGGGCAAGCCGGAGGACGAGCGCACCCCCATGTGCGGCGTCCCCTACCACTCAGCCCAAAGCTACATCGCCCGGCTCATCAAGCGGGGGTACAAGGTGGCCATCTGCGAGCAGATGGAGGATCCCGCCACCGCCAAGGGGCTGGTGGACCGGGACGTGATTCGCATCGTCACCCCCGGCACCGCCATGGACGACGTGATGCTGGACGAGAGCCGGAACAACTACATCTGCGCCGTCTACCAGGACAGCGCCGGGGCTGCTTTGGCCCGGTGCGACCTGTCCACGGGGCAGTTTTCCGCAGCCCCCTTCCAGGGGAAGGGATGGCTCACCCACCTGCTCAACGCTTTGGCGGCCTGCCCGCCCAGCGAGGCCCTGCTGTCCGATGCCGCCGCCAGCAATTCGGATCTTACCACATTTTTAAAGGACCGCCTGGGCTGCATCTGGCAGAAAGGGGAGGAAGTCCGCTTTCGCCCCGTCCAGGCGGCGGACGCCCTGTCCGGCTGCGGCCTGCGGGGGGCGGACACGCCCCTGCCGGAGGAGGACGGCCCCCGGCTGTGCCTCCAAGCCTCGGGAGCGCTGGCGGCCTATCTCGCCGAGACCCAGAAAACCGATTTGAGCCACCTGGGCCCCCTGACGCTGGAGGACGGCGCGGGGAAGGAATACATGGAGCTGGACCTCACCGCCCGGAAAACTCTGGAGCTGACCGAGACCTTCCGGGGGAAGGACAAAAAAGGCTCCCTGCTTTGGGTGCTGGACAAGACCAAAACCCCCATGGGCCACCGGCTGATCCGCTCCTGGCTGGAACAGCCCCTGCTCTCCCCCGCCGCCATCGCCCGCCGGCAGGACGCGGTGGCCGCCCTGACGGGGGACGCCATCGCCAGGGACGAGATCACCCTCACCCTGCGCCGCGTGCCCGATCTGGAGCGGCTCATCGGCAAGGTGGTGTACGGCTCCGCCAACGCCCGGGATATGCTGCTGCTGGGGACGGGCCTGTCCGTCCTGCCCCAGCTGGCCCAGCAGGCCCGGGGCGCGGTGGGCCGGACGCTGTCCCTCGCCGCCCTGGAGGGGCTGGACGGCCTGCGGCAGTCCCTGCTGGCCGCTATCCGGGACGACGAGGACGACAACCGCCTTCCCTTCACCATCCGGGAGGGGGGCTTCATCCGCTCCGGCTACGACGCCGAGGTGGATCACCTGCGGGACGTCATCGACCACGGCGCGGAAATGCTGGCGGCGCTGGAGGGCCGGGAGAAGGAGCGCACCGGCATCAAGAGCCTGAAGGTGCGCTACAACAAGGTATTCGGCTATTACATCGAGGTATCCAAGAGCTACTACGACATGGTGCCTCAGGACTACATCCGCAAGCAGACCCTGGTGAACTGCGAGCGGTTCTTCACCCAGGAGCTGAAGGATCTGGAAAACGACATCCTGTCCGCCCAGAGCCGGGTCACCGGCCTGGAATACCAGCTGTTCTGCAAGCTGCGGGACGAGGCGGCGGGGCAGGTCCGGGCGGTGCAGGAAGCCGCCGCCTGCGTGGCAAAATTGGACGTGCTCACCTCCTTCGCCGCAGCGGCGGTGCAGGGAAACTACTGCCGCCCGGAGGTGGATGACAGCGGCGTGATCGACATCAAGGAGGGCCGCCACCCGGTGGTGGAGCGGATGCTGAAGGACGCCCTGTTCGTCCCCAACGACACCCGCATGGATGGCGGGGACGACAGACTGAGCATTATCACGGGTCCCAATATGGCGGGCAAATCCACCTATATGCGGCAGGTAGCGCTGATCGTCCTCATGGCCCAGATGGGCAGCTTTGTCCCCGCCCGCTCGGCCCGGATCGGGGTGGTTGACAGGGTGTTCACCCGCATCGGGGCGTCGGACGATTTGTCCGCGGGCCAGTCCACCTTTATGGTGGAGATGACCGAGGTGGCGGCCATGCTGAAAAACGCCACCCCGAAATCCCTGCTGATCCTGGACGAGATCGGCCGGGGCACGTCCACCTACGATGGAATGTCCATCGCCCGGGCGGTGCTGGAATACTGCGCGGACAAAAAGCGGTTAGGGGCCAAAACCCTGTTCGCCACCCACTACCACGAGCTGACCGAGGTAGAGCAAACCATCGAAGGGGTAAAAAACTACCACATCGCCGCCAAGAAGCGGGGGGACGGCATTGTGTTCCTGCGCAAGATCATCCCCGGCGGGGCAGATCAGAGCTACGGCGTGGAGGTGGCCAAGCTGGCGGGGGTGCCGGACCGGGTGGTAGACCGGGCCCGGGACATCCTTGCCGAGCTGGAATCCCAGGGGGGGACCGCCCCCGCGCCCCGCGCCCTCCCGGCTGAGGACGGCGCCCAGGTCTCCCTGGGAGACATAGCCGGGGCGGCGGTGCTGGACGAGCTGCGCGCCTTGGCGGTGGAAACGCTGACCCCGATTGAGGCCATGAATGTGCTCTACCAGCTCAAGCAGAAGCTATAACGCAAAAAGGACTGCCGGCGGCAGTCCTTTTTTTGCGCGATTTCCCTATGGCAGCCGCTCCCGCCGCACCTTCACCAGCAGCAGCTCGCCCTCCTCCACAGACACCCTGGCCCGCTTCCCCTGCCTGTGGAGCATCAGCAGGATGGACACGTTGCCCAGGGTGTGATCCAGCCCCGCCCACAATAACGCACCGCCGCAACCTGTCAGTTCTCACCATTATCCACCCCTTTCCCGCAAGCCCTGTGTTGTCAGACCGTCCAGGTAAGCCGCCGCGTCAAAAGGGTCCAGCGGACTGTCCCGGCGCAGGTACAGCGGATGGTGGGGGTGCCCCGCCTTTGTCCGCTTCCCGGCGGAGAACCACCGGGCGCCGCGCTTTTCTCCCACCGCGATCATGTCCCGGACGCACAGCGGCAGATAATCCCGCTTTTCAATCACCGCGCCCCAGGCGGCCCACACCGCCGGCGCGCCCCCTTTGTCCAAGGACAGGGCGTAGTCGAACGCCCGCATATTTTCGTCGTGGAGGGCGGCGTTGCAGGTGCGCTCCATGTCCTCGGGCCGGGTTGCCCGCTGGGCGTAGACGTTGAACATGATAAAGCTGTCAAAGCCGTTGTGGCGGGCCACCCGCTCCACCGATTTCAGGGTGTTGTCCAGATCGCCGGGGGCGGCGGTGGACGGGTTCACCCCCACGCAGATCAGAGGCTTCTCCCCCCGGGTACCCAGAATGTAACGATACTCCCCGTAATAATTGGGGACATAAAGCCATTTTGCAATATCATAGTCCGGAGATGGGATCAGCGCGGCCTCCAGCGCCGCGTCAAAGGGAACCAGCTCCAAAAGGGCGGTATTCCCGCTGGGAATGTGCATACAATCACCTCAACGGCATTCTACCACAGAACACGGGGAAAGGGAACCCCACCCCGGTGCAAAACCTGGTTGCGGGCGCTTCAGAGTTGTGGTATGATAGGGGAAAAATCAGCCGGGGGGAGGAAAACCCATGACATACCGGAATATCCGCCCCGCCGCCTTTCTTGCCCGGCCCAACCGCTTCATCGCTCAAGTGGAGGTGGATGGGCGGGAGGAGACGGTGCACGTCAAAAACACCGGGCGGTGCCGGGAGCTGCTTGTCCCCGGCTGCACGGTCTACCTGGAGGAGAGCGCCAGCCTCCAGCGCAAGACAAAATACGATCTGGTTGCGGTGGAGAAGGCCCGTCCCGGCCTGCCACCCCTGCTCATCAACATGGACGCCCAAGCCCCTAACAAGGTGTTCGGCGAATGGCTGGCGGCGGGACTGGGCGCTGAACTGGGCCTGCCCAGGCCGTCCCTGCTCCGCCCGGAGACAACTTGGGGAAATTCCCGTTTCGATTTCTACTGGGAGTTATCTCATCGGGGCAAAGTCCGCTCCACGACGGACGCCCTGCGGGCATCCGCCGCTCCGCTCCCTTGCCCCTCCTCTCCCCACAAAGCCGAAGGGCGGCTTTGCGGGGACCCCGGTTTGCGGGGGTTTGTGGAGGTCAAGGGCTGCACCCTGGAGAGCGGCGGCCTCGCCCTGTTCCCCGACGCCCCCACCCAGCGGGGCGTGAAGCACCTGCGGGAGCTTATCGCCTGCCGGGAGGCGGGGTATGAGGCGGTGGTGTGCTTCGTCCTCCAGATGGCGGGCATGAGAGCCTTCTCCCCCAACGACGCCACCCACCCCGAATTCGGCGCGGCCCTGCGGGAGGCCGGCCAAGCCGGCGTGCGGGTGCTGGCGGTGGAGTGCGCCGTCACCCCGGACAGCCTGGTAATGACAGCGCCGGTGCCGGTGCGGCTGTAACCCACCGGCGCAATGGGAGATCATCAACGCGGCTGAACACGCAAAGGGGGTACGCACCATGACGCAAGGGGAACTTGACAAGCTGCTGGCGCTGGCCATCGCCCAGGCCAGGGGAATCAAAATCCCCGTGTCGGACAAAATAGATCCACAGGTCAGGCTGAACCGCCGTGCCCGCACCCGGTTTGGCTGCTGCATCCTCCGGGACGGGGCGTATACCATCGAGCTGTCCGCCCAGCTGGCCCGGGAGGGTGCGCGGGACGCCGTTTTGCAGGTGCTGGCCCACGAGGTGCTCCACACCTGCCGCGGCTGCTCCAACCACGGCCCCCGGTGGAAGGGCTACGCCCAGCGGATGAACGCCGCCTACGGCTACCACATCAGCCGCACCGACAACTACGATTCCCTGGGGATTGCGGACCAGCGCCCGGTGCGCTACTGGGTGGTGTGCGCCCGGTGCGGAACACGCATCCCCCGGATGAAGCGTTCCCCTTTGGTAGATCACCCGGAGCGTTACCGCTGCAAATGCGGCGGGGAGCTGCGGGTGGAGTGATTACATAGAGAAAGGTGATGACCACGCATGAACCGCAGCGCCGGAATTTTGATGCCAATCTTCTCCCTCCCCTCTCCCTACGGGATCGGGACCATGGGACAGGCGGCACGGGACTTCCTGGACTTTTTGGAGGCCGGAGGCCAGAGCTATTGGCAGCTCCTCCCCGTGGGCCCCACCAGCTACGGCGATTCCCCTTACCAGTCCTTCTCCTCCTTCGCGGGCAACCCCTACTTTATCGACCTGGACGACCTGGCGGCGGACGGCCTGCTGGAACCGCCGGAGTACCAGGGCCTTGACTGGGGCCAGTCGGGCAAGGTGGATTACGGCCTGCTGTACGCCACCCGTTATCCGGTGCTGCGCAAGGCGGTGAAACGCCTGCTGGACAACCCCCCGGCGGATTACGCCGCCTTTCTGGCGGAAAACGCCGGCTGGCTGGATCCCTACGCCCTGTTTATGGCCATCAAGGGGGAAAATGGCGGAGTCTCCTGGCAGGAGTGGCCGGTTGGACTGCGCCTGCGCCGGGAAAAGGAACTGGACGCCGCAAAAGCCCGGCTGTCGGAGGAAACCGATTTCTGGCGGGGGGCGCAGTACCTGTTCTTCCGCCAGTTTGACGCGCTGAAGGCCCTGGCAAAAGAAAAGGGCATTTCCATCATTGGGGATCTGCCCATCTACGTGGCGCTGGACAGCGCCGACGTGTGGGCCGACCCCAACCAGTTCCAGCTGGATGAAAACCTGGCCCCGGTGGAAGTAGCGGGCTGCCCGCCAGACGCTTTCACCGCCGACGGCCAGCTGTGGGGCAACCCCTTATTCGACTGGGAAGGGATGAAGGCGGACGGCTACCGCTGGTGGCTGCGGCGCATCAGCTTCCAATTCCGGCTGTTCGACGTACTGCGCATCGACCACTTCCGGGGCTTTGACGCGTATTACGCCATCCCCTACGGGGATAAAACCGCCCGGAACGGCCGCTGGAAGCCTGGCCCCGGACTGGACTTCTTCAAGACGGTGAACAAAACGCTGGGCAAGCGGGAGATCATCGCGGAGGATCTGGGCTTCCTCACCGATACGGTGCGCAAGCTGCTGAAGAGCACCGGCTACCCCGGTATGAAGGTGCTGGAATTCGCCTTCGATCCCAAAAACCGGGACAGCGAGTACCTCCCCCACCGCTATAACCGCAACTGCGTGGTGTACGCGGGCACCCACGACAACGAGACCATCGAGGGCTGGCTGTCCAACACCACCCCCGCCATCCGGGGATATGCCAAGCGCTATTTCCAGCTCACCCGCCGGGAGGGCTGGGCTTGGGGCGTCATGCGCGGCGCGTGGGGCAGCGTGGCCGATTTGGCCGTGATGCAGATGCAGGATCTGCTGTCCATCGGCGTGGAGGGCCGGATCAACACCCCCTCCACCCTGGGGGGCAACTGGCAGTGGCGGATGCTGCCCGGGCAGGCGGACGGCGCGCTGGCCCACCGGCTGCTCCAGTCCACCCTGCTTTACAACCGGGGGCCGGCGGTAAAAGTCAAAAAGGTTTCGAAACGGGCAGAAAAGCGGGGACAGGCCGCAAAATCCTCAACAAAAAACTGATTTTGGTGATTTTGACCGTTGACGGGAGGAGAGAAGCGGGGTATACTTTCCCCCGAATCGAAACATATAAAAGCTGTCCCTGCGCC
>CAJTVM010000042.1 GCA_910579595.1 uncultured Oscillospiraceae bacterium | reverse complement strand
TGGCCCTGGGCGCGGGCCTTGCCGTGTGGGGTGTGGTCAATCTGCTGGAGGGCTATGGCTCGGACAACGCTGCGGCCAAGTCGCAGGGCATCAAGCATCTCACGGCAAAATAGTTGGAACAATTTCAAGGGAAGGAATACATAATCCAGACGCAAGCAGTTTCACAAGTCCTGATTGCTAAACAGCAAGATTTATGGTAAGATAGGAGGCAAGCAATACAAAACAGACAGGAGTAAGCGCCATGAGAATCAGTTTCAAACCGCTTTGGCATACGTTGTTGGACAAGGGCTGGACAAAGAACGATCTGCGGCTTGCAGCCGGATTGACCACCAACATGATTGCGAACATGGGCAAGGACAAAGGCATCCAGATGGAGACGCTTGCCCGCATCTGCGAGGCTCTGGATTGTGAAATTACGGATGTGATAGGGTTAGTCAGGGACGACCCAACAGACAATGGAGGTGAAGCAAATGCAGGAGTTAAAGGCAAAGATTTATGATGAAACCAACGGCATCAGCTACACGCTGATGGGTAACTACTATATCCCTGATGTGGAACTGCCGGAGGACGATGACCGCCCCATCGGGAAGTGGGGGCGGATGCACAGGACATACCTGGAGGAACACAACACGCTCCTGCTCAACCACCTGGTCTTGTCGGGCAGGCTCCACAGCTATCTGGCAGACCTCAACGAACAGGCGCAAGACCGCTATCGGTGCATCGTCCACCAGATGATGGAGGCCGAGGGCGTGACCGGGGACCTGAAACGGCGTTCCCAGTGGGACTGGATACAGTCGATGAACAGCATCGTCAGCCGCGCCGAGGAGATCATCAAGAGCGAGATGATTAACACATAACGGAGTTAAAGCCCGGCAAATGCGCCTCCGGAAGAATATGAACGCTCAAAGTCGGTTTGCTATATATGCAGGCTGATTTTTGGGCGTTTGTGCATTTATATATATCTTTATCTCATGGGTGACACTTTAGACTACCCCAAAGAGATTGGTTGTGGAACCGCAGCTATCGCACTGGTTCCTTAAATCAATTTTGAGAATCTAGATTAAAATTATAGCTCTCACCATTTTCCAGAGTTGCAACCAATCCGTCATAGCTTTTTTCTATGGATAAAAGTCGCTTACCTAATACCAAGCCACAATCAACACCATCTGTAGACATGGCATAGAGCTGACTACCTTGGCGCATATCAATATAGTACAGAGTATCCCCATCTAAGCAAAAGTCATGTACTGCTATGTCTGACCATCTAATCAATTCTCCATCGTCGGGATTATATTTACATAGTGCACATCTATCGTCCACATAGTAAATATAGCGCCCGTCGAAAGCTACGTTGCTGTTAGTAGGGATTTCTAATATCGTTGTTTCACCAGTATGGAGATCAATACACCGCAAACCGTCATAGAGGAGAAATAGTTTGCCGTCGCTCAAAAAGAACGCACAAGGTTGGTAAGCAGTTTCCGTTAAAATTCCATCATCGATATTGATGCCGAATACGGTGTTAATCTGCTGTTTTTCGTAAATCACGCATTCCTCAAATGTGTCCAAGTTCACTTGGACAACTGAAAAACAGGAAACAGCACCTGCGCCTGTTTGGTCGGACAGTTTTCCCGCAGTCGTTTCAGTATGGATTAAAATATAGTAGACACAGTTCCTGTCACCAAAAAGGTTTTTCCCTATCCTACCTTGTCCAGCGTTCATCAATGGATCACGAATCAATTCTGTAGTCTCACCCGTATCCATATTTTCCACCCATAACATGGAATCTTCAGCATAAAGATGATAGCTTTTATAGTCATAAGTGTTGGCTGTATGAGAGTTAAAACAGACCGCACCTATCTTTGGTTCCGAGGATGAACAGCCAGCCAAGGCAGGCACCATCAGCAGTAAAAGAACTGTGATATTACATAATTTCTGTCTGCGCATTGACAGCGCAGTACGGTGTTGCCGATAAATCACTCCCATTAGCGTCAAACATATACCCATAGACAACATAATCAGCCAAATGATTTTACTAAAGTCCACTTCTTGGAATAGCATCACGGTTTCGCCGGTTAGAGCGTCTGTTTCTGTCTTATCGCCCTGCAAAAGCCCTACTCCAAGTAAAAATGGGAGTGGAAACGGAGCAGAATATTGTAATCTCTCTGGCAAACCAAGCCAGGGCAAAAGGACTATCGCACATGGAAGCAAGGCTGTCAGGGCATATTGCCGACATAATGTTGCAGTTGCCAGCACAGTCAAGGAAAGAAAGAGCGCCCCTCCAACTCGGCAAGCGGTCAAAAAAAAGAATGCCTGTAATAAGGAAAGCATCTTCTTACTGTTTCCAAAGGTTCCAATACTCTGCAACATATAATTGCCATGTGGCAGTCCATAACGCACCGCGCAAAAACAATAGCGCAAGATTGCACCTGCCAAGCACAAAACCGATATGACCGCCAGGGTCATTAACACCTTATGCCATACATAATTCTTTCGCCCATTTCGTGTCGCTAAAGCCAATTGATCCATGCCACAGGCATACTCCCGGCAAAACACAGGTGTGGACAATAACAGCACCGCCAGAACCAGCGGAAGATCAAGTATTTGTTCCGACAGCAGTCCATCCCAACCATTGGTGTCCAGAAAACAGCGGTTTTCTTTGCCCTCACAAATATAAAGATACTGGTCATAAATCACATCAAAACCATTCTCATAACGCAAAACATCCTGGTAACGCTGCGCTTCGCTCTGAAGTTCATCCTCTGTTACAGATCCGATGTAATACTGTTGGTACAATGTTCTTAGATTTGCCTTGGCCTCGGTAATACGAGTTGCTTCAGTCTCCAAAAATTCAGCCTTCTCCTGTGTATATGAGCCGGAAACATAATCCAGATAATGATAGTATTCTTCTCGATACAGCAAGGCATCCTGATTGGTTGGTTCCTGACCCAGTAACAGCCCCAACTGAGCCAATAAATAAAACAAAATTATTGCCGTACCCCACTGATGAAAAAGCAGCTTTTTCAATTCAAATCCAAATATCCTCATGAATGCCGCCCTCTTTTTTGATTGCCACGACACGAAAAATGAAAAACCATCAATACAGAACACAACCCCACCGTCAGCGCACAGGGCACAGCGGCTTCCCAACTCAAAATCGGGATGCCAAAGAAGTTCACGAATTCTGTTCTGCCATACAAAAGCCGTCCTGCCATTAAAGAATAAGGGTTAAGCGCAGCCAGCCATGTATGGCTGGAATAACTCCACTTTGCGCCAGTCAACGAAAGTAACATGGTAGCCATTACTCCTGTTGCTATGGGGAACATGGCGTGTCGGCAAAATATGCTGATTATCAGTATGGCCATACCGACTACCCAAATGCCCAATGCTCTACTCAGGGCGGTGGCTATCGCATACTGCCACATGGTCAGTGCCACCGAAGCGTATGCCAGATTGTTGATTGCGTAGATCGGCAGCGCAGCTCCATCCCATAAATTAAAAATGGAGGAAAACGAAAAATAGTCTACTACAGAAAACCAAAGCGATATGCCAACGATGTATAATGTGCCTGCAATCAGTTTTCCAGCCACAGTTCGCCTGCCGCCATTCCTGGCAGTTGGGAGCAGCATATCCATTCTGCTTTCTCGTTCCCTCGGAAACATTTGAGACAGTCCATAAAGGCATAGCAAAAGCGAAAGTACAACGGAAAAGTCATAATACACATAATACTGCCAACCCTCTGTATAGCGGAAATCATGAACCTGCCTACCGTTATACAATGCGGCAATACGCCTGTTCTTGGAGACTTCATAGCTGTTATTTAACACGGTATATAGGCTCACATTTTCATTGGCCTTGAGGTGTATTTGTGCTGCTAAATTTTGATAGGTGTAACAATATTGCATGGGTTTCATATAATAGCGATCAATCAAATTTTTATCACTCCAGATGTTTCCCGTCAGTGTTCCCTCTATCCCATAAGCGGTAGTGGCGGTCAAGTCTGCCGTCTGTTCTTCTAAAGGGCGATAGAGGACAAGTAGCGAATTGATTTTGTCCGTGTTCATCTCGCCTGCATAGTTGTCATACAAACCCCAGAAAGCCGTATGCCAGCTTTCGTCCATGGCGAGGTGTGAGTTTTCCTGATACACGCTGTATATTTTTGCAACATCAACAGCCGTGAACAGAACTAACAGAGCCAGCACTGCCAAACGATGGAAGGACTTACGCCATTCAAAATATATGAGCTGCCTCACACACCCGCCTCCCCGAAAAAGGAAAGAAATACATCCTCCAAGCTGGGCCTGACAAGCTGCGCGTCAGGATGTGGCTTATCCTGCGCGATCAGACGCAAGACGATTCCGTTCTCATCACGGCGCATATTGCTGATTTTGACATCTGCAAACTGATCCTGTTCCGTATCGCTTGAAATGGTAACAGTCCAGACCATGCCATCCAATTCATCTTCCAACGCTTTGGGCGCACCTTGACGAATGAGGCTTCCCTCCTTCAGAATCATGACCTCATTGGCAATGAACTCCACATCGGATACAATATGCGTAGCCAGAAGTACCGTCCTGTCTTTGGAAAACCGTGTGATTAAGTTACGGAATCGAATGCGCTCCTGTGGATCTAACCCAGCAGTAGGCTCATCCAGAATAAGAATGTTTGGATCACCCAGCACCGCCTCAACAATTCCGAGCCGTTGACGCATACCGCCGGATAAAGCGCCAATTTTTTTGCCCTCTATATCTTGTAGATTTACTGCTTGCAAAAGCTCCTGGGCCTGTCTCCAACCTTTCCGCGCATCAATCCCCTTTAGCGCACACATATAGCGTAAGAATTCTTTCACAGTAAAGTCATGATAAAATTCGGGGTATTGCGGGAGATAGCCGATTTGGGAGAGAAAATCACGGCCTAATGTCCTTGTATCTGTTCCGTCAACCAAGATACGTCCACTGTCTGCTTTCAACAGTCCAACCAGGAGATTGATCAGTGTGGTCTTGCCCGCACCGTTGGCTCCCAGCAGCCCATATATCCCTGGCTTCAGGGTAGCGGAGAAGTCCCTCAAAGCAATTTTCTTTCCATAGCGTTTTGAAATCCCTTGAAATTCAATCACCATATTTAACCTCTTTATAGAGCAAACATGACCACTTTTGAGGAAATTTCATTGAATCCGCCGAGCTTAACGATACATAGCTTCTGATTATCAATAATGTAAACTGAAGGTGTCCGATAGAAATATTCGGCGCTTGCATCCTCAAAAGTATGGGTACAAGCCAGTTGTCCAGTGGCTCGCTCATAAACCCGAAGCGTTAAGCTATTCGTACCAACTTCCTCAGTGGCGTAGTATCTCCCGCCTTGAGAACAAAACAATCCTGATGTTCCTTCCTTTATGCTGCCCAAAGAATATACCTGCTGGCTCATATCCTCAGCATCTATTACTGCCACTTTTCCAGAGGCAGATTTCATGCTTTCTTCAAATATCATGTACCCGCCGGTGGAACTGACCAGGGAACCAGCTTCAAAGTCTTGGAAGGGTAGATTTTGCAGGCCAGCCCCGTCTAAATAAATACCGCCATAGGTCATATAGCTATGTTGGCCTTCCGCCAATGGCAGGGAAAAGCTGTTGCCACAAAATAAAATCCGATCCGCTGACGATGCGAAAGAAACAGACGAGATAGAAGAAAGGCCATAATTGTTCTCCATATTTTCACGGCTAAAATCCAACACCAGGTCCAAAGTATCGGAACCTCTATCATAGCAATAGAGCTTGTCCTGTGTGGCATATGCAATTTTACCGCCGTTGCCGGAAACTGCCGCACACCTGATAAAATCACTGTTATCTCCTAAGTTGCATAAATTGACGGTTTCAATCTCCTGCAATTTCTCATCAAAGAAAATACACATGGTCTCGGCATCGGTAGAGGATGCAGACCCACCCGTACTTTCTCCTACGGCAACAGTAACAACAGCGCATAAAGTATTTCCGACAGGGTAAAAGGCAACTTTAAGCCAGTTGTCGGTTGGCCGTTGGCTCAATATTTTGTTCTGGCTTACATCATACCAATATAAAGTATCTGGCGTACTGATTAAGAGCGTTTCCGTTGGCCCATAATAGATGCGTTGGATGTCCTGCCTGGTTAATATTCCTTCCTCCACCGATTTCGGATAATCAGATTTAACAGAATCTGATTGGACAGCGTTTGACTCAACTGGAATATTTGTGGTTGGGTTGGTTGGCGGTACACTGACAGATGCTTCGGGTGATTCATCGCTTTGGCAACCGGCCAGCGCACAGAGCATCACCATGCAGCCAAGGATTATGCTTATCAAATGATTTTTCATTCAGTCAGTCTCCTTATATAGCAATACGGAATTTGTCTTAACTCCAAGAAGTACATTGGATTTAGGTACACCCACAGTGTCAACCGGGCACGCAAATACATAAAACGTCGTAAAATCATCTAACAAGGATACATCAATGTCGGTCTCTAACACTGCCACTTTACCCTTGCTTAATGCCATATCCCATGTCATAATCTCTCCGTTAGTCAAGGGCCTGTGATTTGCGAAGATCGAGACACGGTAAACTGCTCCTGGTGTTCCCACCATCTGATAGACGACATGAACAGTATCAATGTCTGATATGTTGATGTTGTCATAAACAGTTTCACCGTTGTAATTGATAAACTCATAAACTGCATCATCTAAGCGTTCTTCCGTTGTCTGTCCGTCAACGATAAAGCCTGTATCCAAGTAAGTGTTGACAAAATCACTGGTCATATCCTTCGTCGCCACACCAACTGAGGAGAGTGCAGCCATCCGTTCTTTTTCTTCGCTATAGTCTGTATCTGTAGCAAATTGTATGGTAAAGTAAGATTCCAATGTATCATGATAAAATCCATAGCTGGTGGACGTTTTCATATCAGGTTGGAATTGGGCATTGTTCACACTGACAACACTCAACTTCAATGTATCTCCCGCAGAGCCGGTGACTGGAATAAAAGCAAAAGAAAAGCGATAATCCTTATCGTCCTCCTCCAAACTAAACGTGTGCATATAGTCCATGTCGCCCTCACCATTGATCTGATATGGCTGCGGGATGCCATCCAGAAACAGCAGAAAACCTACATTCTTAGCTGATCCGGTGGCCGTAACATGGTAGTCCAGTTCAAACTTGCCGCCGTTGTATTCATAAGCAGCTCTCAAACCATTTTCGTCTAAAATCGAATCTGCCGCTCCATGCCGTAACCATCCGAGAAAATTTGGGGTCGAATTGTCATTCTGCTCAAAAGGATCATCTACAAAAGGATTGTCAGTTGTAGGTAAGTCCGCCTCCGGCATATCTGTCTGGCAACCAGTCAATGACCCAAGTAGCATAAAAAGAATTAGAAAAACGGATAAAGACATTTTGACATATCTCTTCATGGCAAAAACCTTCCTATGATGATTATTGGTTATTCAGCCAGTTCTTCATACCGCTCCAAATACTGTTCCGCCTGCTCCGGGTCAGCATGACTGGCATCAATGGGGAGTTCAAACACCGCGCTGGCTCCAGGATAATCCGGGTTGACTGTAATCTCTCCGGTTGACTCATCGAATTTGAATGTATCCCTATTAATAAACGGTTCGGCGCAAACACCCAAATACAGTCCCCGATTAGCGAATATCATAATACTGTCGCACTCCACCAGACGATATACAACTCCGTCTACCAAACTGTCGCTGAAACTTCCACCCATGGATGCAGCATTGACCACCCACGGCTTTACGCCGCGAATCATGGGCGTAACCATAAAGTTATTGGTCAGATCGAACAAATCCTCTTTCTGAATTGGACTTCCATCTGCGTTTTGGATGGCCAGAACCACATAGGTCCGCTCTGGCTGTCTTTGCATGGCAGAGCCGATATAGTCCGAAATTCCATCACCGCTAACGATTGCCAACAGAGTAAAGGTATATTCCTCGGAAGTGATTGATTCATTGATGCTTATGGCTTTCTCACTATCAAAGGCATCGCTGAGTGTATAGTCACCCTTCCGTTCTGCGATATCAGAAGCCTGAAGTAACATCCATACTGCCGCTACCGCTGTGGAGGTCAACAACATAATTGCCGCTGCAATTACGAATACTCTGCTTCCGTAATGTCGCTTTGGACTTTGGTACGCTTTTGCATCCCGCACAGCCTCGTCGTTAATAAAGCCGATTGCATCTAACAGCTGTTCTCTTTTCATAGAATATTGGCCCCCTTTTCTAAAATGCCCAGCAGTTTCATCCGCTGACGGTGTAACATCATTTTCACTTTGCTCTGAGAAAAGCCAAATTGCTGAGAGATTGCTGAAATAGAATCAAGATACCAATACCGACAGATAAAGACCCGGCGCTGTACGGGGGGCAACGACATTACAAATCGGTCAATCACTTTTGCCAGCTCTGCCAGTTCAACTTCCTCCTCTACACTGCGCTTTGTGGGGATACACTCATCAAGTTCATCAAGTGCAAGTGTAATTTCGTTACCGCCGCGTTTTTCTGCTGTTCGTCTACGCCATTTGTCGATAGATATTCTCCGTGTAATTTTCCCCAAAAATGTTGAGAGGATTGTGGGACGGTGAGGCGGTATAGCATTCCAGGCATCAAGGTAAGTATCATTCACACTTTCGGCGGCATCCTCAGCATTTCCAAGAATGCCATAAGCGATGGAATAGCAGTAATCTCCGTACTTTTTTGATGTTTCTGATATTGCATTTTCAGAGCGCGCCCAATAAAGATTGACAATACTATCATCTTCCATTTTCATACCTCCTTTGTCTCCAGATAGAACTCGTTACCTATCTACTCGAAAAATAATCGTTTAGGTCACAATAACTTTGAAAAAAATTTAGAAAAACCGAGCAAACATATTTCCCCTATATTGTATTGCTTTTTAGGGGCTTTATCAATATTAGCATTTGTGGAACGAATAGAGCGCAGAACATATAAACATACCACCCCATACCGAATGCACCCGGAAACCCTTGACACAAGCGGATATCAAACGCTTAAAGAGCAGTTATTTTCAACTGAGAAAATAGCTGCTCTTTTCTTTTGCCCACAAACAGAGAGGAGCGACTACTTATCACAACGCCGACAAAGGCGGGATGCTCTCAAAGGGTCAGTTACAAAGGCAAAGATGGCCTTCCTGTCCCTCTGGAAAAGCCAGAATTTTCGCTAAAATGAAATCATCAGCCGGGAGATCTGCTGTTGGGAACCTTGAAATGTGAATGACTGTGCGAGAGTAGATATGTCCTCTAAGGTAGTGCCGCCATGATGGAAACGCCCGGAGCGCACCAACGGGGACAATACGCCGGGGAGACGACCGGACAGGAACAAATCTCGACAGACACGGCGAAAGCAAACAAAACATTTTATAGATTGGAGGCGTGACCCATGAGCGACAAACTGGACAAACTCCGGCAGGAGCGTGACAAGGCGGAGCGGCATCTTCGCAAAGCCGCCAATGATGAAAAGGCCCTTGCCCATGAGATGGCGAGACTGACAAGAGCAGAGCGGACGCATCGCCTCTGCGCCCGCGGCGGTATGCTGGAGACCTTCATCCGGGAACCGTCCCTGCTGACCGACAATGATGTGATGGAACTGCTGACCTTCCTGTTCCACGGTGAGGCGGCGCAGAAAAAGCTGAGGATGTTGATAGAGCGCCGGAGGGAAACGGCTGGACGGGAGACTTACTGAAACCCTCGCCTCCGGGTGAGGGCGCAACTATACACCGATAAATCGGTGCGTTGCGTTCTCCGAAGGCCCTTGCAGGGGGCTTGATGTCCATTCCGGCATGGCCTCCATTCCCATCCAGGGGGCGCTGCGCTCCCCCTGCGCTGGCTTCGCCAGCTACCCCTTTGCGGACTTGCGGGAGCGGAGACAAACCGCTTCGCGCTTTATCTCCGCCTCCGCAAGTGTTGTTATGACCGATTGGCAGAGCAGCCAGTCGATCTTTTTTGTTGGCATTGAAAGGAGGTCTGCCCACCATGCCATGCCCACATTACGACATAAAAATCGTCCAGCGGAGCAAGCGGCAGTCCGCTGTTGCCGCCGCCGCTTACCAGTCCGGCGACCGGCTCTTTTCCGAATACGACCAGCGGCAGAAGTCCTACTCCGAGAAACAGGGCATCGTCCATACGGAGATACTCCTGCCGGAAAACGCCCCGCCTGGATACGCAGACCGCAACACTTTATGGAACGCCGTTGAAGCCGTGGAGAACCAGTGGAACTCCCAGCTTGCCCGGCGTTTTATCATGGCTTTGCCGAGGGAGTTGTCACGGGAAGAACAAATCCGGCTCATGCGGGAATACTGCCAGGCGCAGTTTGTTTCAAAAGGCATGATAGCAGATTTTGCCATTCACGACAAGGGCGACGGCAACCCCCACGCCCATATCCTGCTCACCCTCCGTCCGATGGACGAACAGGGTCATTGGCTGCCGAAGTGCCGCAAAGAGTATGTCCTTGATGAACACGGCCAGCGCATCAAAATGAAAAACGGCGAATGGAAAAGCCGGAGGGTCAACACCGTTGACTGGAACGAGCAGAAGTACGGCGAGATATGGCGGCATGAATGGGAGGTCATACAGAACCGATACCTTGAAGCGGCTGGCCGGCAGGAGCGGGTCGATCTGCGCTCCTTTGAGCGGCAGAACAATCCCCACGCCCCGCAGGTCCACCTCGGCCCGTCTGCCTCCGCTATGGAGCGCAGGGGCATACAGACCAACCTCGGCAATCTGAACCGGGACATCGTATCCGCCAACCGTCTCTTTGACTCCATCCGCCGGGTCATCCGGGATTTGAAAAACTGGCTGGCTGACCTCTCCGAAAAAATCGGGGAGCAGACGGAGCAGAAGCCGGAGGAACAGAACCTTGCCGAAGTCCTCTCCGCCTATATGACGCTCCGCCATGACGGGCGTTCTGACTGGTCGAGGGCCGGACAGACGAAGGCCCAGGTCAACGATCTGAAGAAGATGTCGGCGGCGATCATCTTTTTGCAGTCCCATGACATCACCACCGTTCAGAAACTGGGGGCGCATCTGGACGAGGCCAGGGCAACGGCAAACAGTTTGCGAAATCAAATCAGGAGCAACGACAGACGCGGTTCTACCATTGACGCCATCATCGAGGCTGCCGCAACTGTCCGTGAGTTGAAGCCCCTCCACGACCAGTATATGAAAATCGGCTGGAAGTCGAAAAAGGAGAAGTTCTCCGGGGAACACGCTGACGAGTTACAGCGGTTCAACCGGGAGTTCCGCTTGCTGAAAAAATACAAGTTCGCTCTCCCGCTTGATGTGAAACCGCTCCGGGCGGAGCAGGCCGTACTGAAGAAATCCAGCGCAGACCTGACCGCCCAGCTTGAGGCAGTACAGGCCAGCCTTGACGAGTTGAAACAGGTGCGCTGGTGCGTCCGTCAGGTCCTGCCGGATGCTCTGCTCACCGTCATTGACGGGAAGAAGTCGGTGCTGGAACAGCTTGAAAGCGGCCAGAGGAAAGCCCAACTCGCACAGGAACAGTATCAACAAAGAAAGGAGATGGTCACAGTTGGCAGAGGAACAGAAAAACCCGCAAGAGCAGGAGACGCTTCTTTGGGTTGACGAAAGAGGAAAAATCATTGAGCCGGTCTTTGCGGACTACTTCCTCTCGCTCCACCCCATGAAGTGCTTCCATGACAAGCTGTTTACCGTGGACGGCATCATTGACGATGAGTCGGGGCTGAAAAGCGAGATTTACGGGCTTATCCGCCGCTATGTCACATCCAGCGTGGCTCGGAAGATCGATATGCTGCTGCAAGTCATCAAGCTGTCCTGCCTCTCCGACCCGCCGGAAATCCAGACCGACCGCATCCATGTGGCAAACGGCACTTACTTCACAGAAGGACGGTCTCTCCCCGAAAAGGAATACTGCATGAACCGTCTGCCGGTGGCCTACGACCCGGACGCGCCCAAGCCAGTGAGCTGGCTTCAATTCGTGAACGAACTGCTCTATGAGGACGATGTACCCGCCTTGCAGGAATATCTGGGCTACTGCCTCCTGCCCGTCACAAAGGCGCAGAAAATGCTTCTGATGGTGGGCAAGGGCGGCGAGGGGAAATCCCGTGTCGGCCTGATCTTCCGGGAGATTTTCGGGGACAGCATGAACACCGGGAGCCTGCAAAAGGTGGAGACGAACCGCTTCGCCCGCGCCGACCTGGAGTACAAGCTGGTGCTGGTGGACGATGATATGCGGATGGAGGCGCTGCCCTCCACCAACAACATCAAGAGCATCGTCACCCTGGAGGACAGGATGGATATTGAGTGCAAGGGCAGCCAGAGTGTGCAGGGGACGCTCTATGTCCGATTCGCCTGTTTCGGCAACGGCAGCTTGCAGGCCCTCTATGACAAATCGGACGGGTTCTACCGCCGCCAGCTGCTCCTGACCACCAGGGACAAGGCGGACGGGCGGGAGGATGACCCGTTCCTGATCGACAAAATGAAGCAGGAAAAGGAGGGCATCTTCCTCTGGGGGCTGGAGGGCCTGCACAGGCTGATGGCCAACAGGTTCCGCTTTACCATCAGCGAGCGCGCCGCCGCCAATCTGGAAGAAGCACGGGAGAAGGGCAACAACATCCTTGTTTTTTTGAAGTCCGAGGGCTACTTTGCGATCACGCCGGGGGCGCGGTGCAGGTCCAGGGATTTTTACAATGTCTATGAACGCTGGTGCCAGGACAATCTGGAAAAGCCGCTGGCGGCCAAGACCTTCCTGCACTACCTGAAAGAGCATCAGCAGGCCCTCGGCGTCGTCTATGATGAAAAGTGTGTTGGTACGAGCCGGGGGTTCCACAATGTCTGCCTGACGCCGTTTGTGCCGGTCAACGGTGATGACCCG
The DNA here is from genome assembly GCA_910579595.1 of uncultured Oscillospiraceae bacterium. Classification (GTDB taxonomy): domain Bacteria; phylum Bacillota; class Clostridia; order Oscillospirales; family Oscillospiraceae; genus Enterenecus. The sequence continues at coordinate 11,737 of CAJTVM010000042.1, read as the reverse complement.
GATTTGCCCTGGCATTGAAAAAGTTTGAGCGAAGCCGGAAATCACGCGCTCATACTGCTCATTCTGCGAAAGCTGGAGCAGTATGAGCAGAACGAGCGCGTGTTTTTGAAGTCCGCCACAAAATTTATTCCTGATGCTCAATGACCCAGCGGAGCAGTTCGCCATGGCCGATTTCCCCGGCGGCGAGGGAGAGTATCACGCCGGACAGTTCCTCCTGTGTGTAGTCCAGCTCAATGCCGTTCAGGGCGAGAAAGACCAGCATGGCGTGTGTACCAGCCCGCTTGTTGCCGTCTATGAACGGGTGATCTTTCACAAGGCCGAAGCACAGGCGGGCGGCCTTCTGCTGGAGGGACGGGTACACTTCCTCCCCGGCAAAGGACTGGAACGGGGCGTTCATGGCGGACTCCAGCATCCCCTCGTCACGAAGCCCGTCAACGCCGCCGGTCTCGGCGATCAGCTGGCTGTGGAGCATGAGAAGCTGTTTCTTTGTCAGGACGGTCATTTCGCAAGTTCCTCATAGGCCGCCCGGTTCTTTGCGATCAGGCGCCGGGAAATGGCGGTGACATCTTCATCGGCGGCGATTTCTTCGGCCTCGGCGGTCTTGAACTCCACCACCATGTAGCGGGGAACATTGTTTTTCAAGATCACGACCGGCCCGCCCTCGTCCACCAGTCTGGCGACCCGCGAGAAGTTCTGATTGGCCTCTGTGATGGAGACAAGATTTTTTGTGCTGATATTCATGACAGGCCCTCCTTCGGATAAATCTTTACACTTCTATTATATCCGATTTTAGGAGAAATTCAACCTATTTTCAAAAAGATACAGGATGGTGACAAAACGATGTGGAACAACAGCCAGTGGGAACAGGAAAACCAGGAGTTGCTGAAAGAGTGGTATCTGGATAAGATCACAGGCAAAGCCCCGGACTCGGCGGTGCGGAAAATCCACTGCGAGGGGTGTGGAGGCATCTTCTACACGCGAATCCATTCCAAGCGGTACTGCAACTGCTGGTGCGCCAAGCTGGGCAACTGGAAGCATCAGAGGCAGAGGCGGCTTGCGGCGAGGGCGGACAGGGTGTGTGCCGTATGCGGGAAGAAGTTCACCCCCGCCCGGTCTGACGCCCTCTACTGCTCCAGCGTCTGCCGCCAGAGCGCATACCGCCAGCGTGTTACGGCTAAATCAAGTGGTCAAAATGGACACTTGATTTAGCTGTAACTAAGAGATGGAGCGTTACCGATAGTGGTGTGGACAGATTTTGTCCGCACCGCCACCTGTAACAGAGGAACCGTTACACATGGTGGTGGGGGTCATTTTGAACCCCATCACCAACCGTAACTGAATGAAACTGAATACCATCCGGGAGGGCCGCTGTGCAGACGGCTTTCCCGGTTCCATACATAATCGCTGCCGCGAAAGAAGGAGGTGCGGATTTTGAAGCCCATAGTTGCTGTGGAAATGAAGCTGGAACTTTGGACAGGAGGTATTGCCATTGGCGAAAACAAAACTGGAAGTCGTATCCGTCTTTGATGGGACACAGGATGCCACGGACGTGTTTGTGTCCCTGATTGCCGATAAAATCATGTGCGTGAAACAGCAAGATATACTTGCTAATTCAGAATATCCGTGGTATACTGAAGATGGAGTTCCGAAGGCCATTCCGCTTGCGTCTGGATTATGTGGGTAAATGGCTATGACGAACACAACAAGTATCAGGGAGATCGAGGCCGCTCTTGCCAGCGGCTACCGGGCGGCGATCTACTGCCGCCTCTCGAAAGATGATGACCAGGATGGCGAGAGCGCGTCGATTGCCAATCAAAGGAGTATGCTGGAAAGCTACTGCGCGAAGCAGGGATGGGAGGTTGTGGCGGTTTTCCAGGACGATGGCTACACGGGGCTGAACCTCGACCGGCCGGACTTCCAGCGGATGCTGAAAGCCATTGAGAAGGGCATGGTCAATCTGGTCATCACGAAAGACCTCAGCCGTCTCTCGCGGAACTATCTGGAATCCGGCAGGCTGATCGAGGAATACTTCCCCCGGCATGGCGTGCGGTATATCGCCATGAACGACAATGTGGACACGCTCCGGGAAAACAACGAGATCGCGCCCTTCAAAGGAATCCTGAACGAGATGTATTCCCGCGACATTTCCAAGAAAGTCCACGCATCCTATTACCTCAAGGCCACCAAAGGGAAGTTCACCGGCTGTGTTGCCCCCTTCGGCTACCGCAAAGACCCGGAGGACAGGAACCACCTCCTCATTGATGAAGAGACTGCCCCCATTGTGAAGCGCATCTTTGACTACGCCCTTGCCGGACATGGCCCGAATTACATCCGCCGGAGGCTGGAGGAACAGAAGGCCCCCTGCCCCACATGGTGGAACCGCCAGCGGGGTCTCCGCAGCCACTTCACAAAATGGGAACAGGCCGACCCGGAGAACGGGCGGTTCATCTGGGATTTCACAGTCATCAAGGACATCCTCATTAACCCGGTCTACACGGGCGCTATCGCCTCCCAAAAGACGAACTACCGCTTCAAGCTGGGGACGATCAGCGAGAAAAAGCCGGAGGAATGGATCATCGTGGAGGGGATGCACGAAGCCATCATCTCCCCGCAGGACTTTGAGACGGTGCAGAAGAAGCTCCGCTCCCGCCAGCGTCCGAAGGAGGACGGCACATTCAGCCTCTTTGCCGGTATCATCAAGTGCGGCGAGTGCGGCAAGGCGCTGACCATCCGCCGGACAAACGCCAAGCACCCGCAGAACATCTACTCCTGCGTCACCTACAACAAGTACGGCAAGCACCACTGCACCCAGCACCGGGTCGAGTATGACGAGCTGTACCGCCAGGTACTCCACAAAATCCGGGCGGCGGCAGCGGCGGCGCTGATGGACGATACCGAGGTGCTTGACCGCCTCACCGATGTCTGCCAGACAGAGGAACGCCAGCAGTCCGAGGCCCTTGCCCGTCAGGTGATAAAGGACGGGGAACGGCTGGCCGTTTTGGAGCGCATGGTGATGAAGCTCTATGAGGACATGATCTCCAGGCGCATCTCCGAGCAGAACTTCGACATGATGATGGGTAAGGCGCAGTCCGAACAGGCGGAACTCAAGGCGAGGCTGGACGAAGAAAAGCGGCAGCTTGCCGACCAGTCGAAGCTGACCGCCGACACCCGCCGCTGGGTGGAGATGATACGGAAGTACGCCGACATCCAGGAGCTGGACGCCGATACCCTCCAGCGGCTTATCCGGGAGATCACCGTCCATGAGACGATAGACCCGGACGGGACACGGCGCATCACAGCGAAAATCCACTTCAATATGAAGCCCCTGCCGGAGGCATTGGCGGCGGGGAACAACTGAATACAGACCACAAACAGGCCGGACAGCATCCGGGACGAGTGTGAAACGAATGGGGGCGATGCCGCCGCCAGCCACAGCTTGTCAGCCAATTAGAATGATACAACTAATTGGGCATGACACAGCTCATGGCAGGCGGCGGCATCATCGTGCTGGGTACGACCCTGATCCCCCTGCTGTCCACCTTGTTCTAAGGGCGGGGGCCTATGGGTATTCTCACCGACTGGATCACGGAATGGCTGAAAGAACTGCTGATTGACGGGATCATGGGCAACCTGGGCGGGCTTTTCGATAACGTCAACGCCCAAGTCGGGGAGATCGCGGTGCAGGTGGGAACCACCCCGGCGGCATGGCACGCCGGGGTGTTCTCCCTCATCCGCCAGCTTTCCGAAACGGTGATACTGCCTATTGCCGGGCTGGTCTTGACCTTTGTGGCGACCTACGAGCTGATCCAGATGATCCTCGAAAAAAATAATATGCACGAATTTGACGTGGCGAATATCTACAAGTGGGTATTCAAAACGTCCTGCGCCATCCTGATCCTGACAAACACATTCAATATCGTTATGGCGGTATTTGATGTGTCGCAGAGCGCAATCGCAAGCGCGGCAGGGCTGATACGGGGTAGTACCAGCGTCACGCCGGATATGCTGGCCGACCTGGAGGCCACACTGGAGACAATGGACATCGGCTCCCTGCTGGGGCTGTTCATGCAGTCCATTTTAATCAATGTCACCATGACGGCCCTGAACATCATTATTTTTGTGCTGGTGTATGGCCGCATGATTGAAATATATCTGCTCACCAGCCTTGCCCCCATCCCCGTGGCGACCCTCTCCAACCGGGAGCTGGGCGGGACAGGGCAGAACTACCTGAAATCCCTGTTTGCCGTGGCGTTCCAGGGGATGCTCATTCTGGTATGCGTGGCGATCTACGCCGTACTCATTCAGGGCATCGCCACCAGCGGCGACCCCATAGGGGCCATTTGGGGGACTATCGGCTACACGGTGCTGTTGTGCTTCATGCTGTTCAAGACGGGCGGCATCGCCCAGCGCGTCTTTGGCGCTCACTGACGAAAGGACGGTGATTTATGCAGGAAATTCTTACTTCTGGCCAGTGTGGCCAGAGCTTCGCCCCGGACGGGCGGCCCCTGGCCCCGGACGGCCTGTTTCTCATGGACGGCATCGAGGGGCTGCGCTCCCTGCCCCAGCACTCGGTTGATATGCTCCTGACCGATCCGCCCTATGGCACGACCCGGAATTACTGGGATGTGCCTTTGCCCCTGCCGGAGCTGTGGGAGGCGGTGCGGTGGGCGGTGAAGCCGGAGGGGGCGGTGCTGCTGTTCGCTCAATGCCCCTATGATAAGGTGCTGGGCGCGTCCAACCTCCCCATGCTCCGCTATGAATGGGTGTGGTACAAGAGCCGATGCTCCGGCTTTCTCAACGCCCGCCGCGCCCCGCTGAAAAAATCGGAGAACATTCTGGTGTTCTATCGGAAGTCTCCCCTGTACGATCCGCAGTATGAACAGGGGGAGCCGTACAAGAAAATCCACCGGCAGAGCGGCAACAGCTCTAACTATGGGAAGTTTGAGCGCACCAGCGGCGAGTCGGACGGACGGCGGTTTCCTGGGAATGTGCTGGCGTTCCCCACGGTGGCAAACGCCGTCCACCCTACACAAAAGCCCGTTTCCCTGTGCGAGTATTTCATCCGCACCTACACCCGGCCCGGCGAGGTAGTGGCGGACATCTGCGCCGGGAGCGGTACAACGGCGGTGGCCGCCGTCAACACGGGCCGCCGCTACATTTGCTTTGAGAACGCCCCGGCCTTTTACGGCCCCGCCTCTGAGCGTGTGCGCCGGGCGGAAGAGGCCGTAGCCCAGGGCGGGAAAGGGGTGTAACCATCGGAGGATATTCCATTATCTACGCTGACCCGCCCTGGCGCTACGCCCAAAAGGGCTTGCAGGGGGCGGCGGAGCGGCACTATCCCACCATGAGCATTGACGAGCTGTGCGCCCTGCCTGTGGCCGACATTGCGGCCCCGGACAGCGCCCTGTTCCTTTGGGCCACGTTCCCCCAGCTCCCGGAGGCCCTGCGGCTGATCAAGGCGTGGGGCTTCACCTATAAGAGCGTGGCCTTTGTCTGGCTGAAAAAGAACCGCCGGGCGGACAGCTGGTTTTATGGGCTGGGCTTCTGGACGCGCTCCAATGCGGAGGTGTGTCTGCTGGCAACGCGGGGCCGCCCCCGGCGGCAGGCCGCGAATGTGCATCAATTCATTATCTCCCCCATAGAGGGCCACAGCAAAAAGCCGGACGAGGCCCGCGAGAAAATTGTGGCCCTGATGGGCGACCTGCCCCGCGTGGAGCTGTTCGCCCGGCAGACCCCGCCCGGCTGGGACGTGTGGGGGAACGAGGTGGAGCCTACTGTCAACTTATGGCCATCGTGGCCAGAAGCGGCCGAGCCGGAAAGGAGGTTGAAAGATGGCCTATGTGAGCATCCCCAATGACCTGTCCAAAATCAAGACCAAGCTGGCCTTTAACCTGACCAGCCGACAGCTTGTGTGCTTCGGCTGTGGGGCGGCGGTGGGCATCCCCGCCTTTCTGCTGACCAGGAGTGCCATCGGGAACAGCGGGGCGATGTTCCTGATGCTGGCCGTCATGTTTCCCGCCTTTTTCATGGCGATGTACGAAAAGGACGGACAGCCCTTTGAAAAGGTGGTGCGGAACATTGTCCGGGCCAAGCTCCTGCGCCCCGGCGTGAGGCCCTACCGGACGGAAAACCTGTACGCACCCTTTGCCGGACAGGTGGAAAAGGAGGAACCGATTGCAGAAAAATCAGCGACCCAAACACGGCCCCACAAGGGGTAAGGGCCGGGCGGCCCTCTCCGCCCAGCAGACCGTTCCCTACCTGGAAATGCTGAAAGACGGCGTTTGCCGGGTGCGGGACGGCTACTACACCAAAACCATCGCTTATGAGGACATCAACTATTCCGTTGCGTCCACCGAGGATCAGGCGGCCATTTTCAGCGGGTGGTGTTCGTTCCTGAACTACTTCGACAGTGCCCTGCCGTTCCAGCTCTCCTTTGTCAACCACCGCTCCCGTGGCGGGGGCCGCTATAAGGTCAATATCCCTATGGCCCACGATGAATTTGACAGCATCCGGGGCGAGTATGTGGATATGCTGAAACGGCAGATTGCCAGGAGCAACAACGGCATTGTCCGCTCCAAGTACATCACATTCGGCGCTCCCGCCGACAACCTCGCCGCCGCCCGGCCCCGGCTGGAGCGGGTGGAGGCGGACATCATGGGGAACTTCAAGCGGCTGGGGGTGCAGTCCCACGTTCTCAACGGCTGGGAGCGGCTGGAGGCCCTCCACGGCCAGTTCCACCCCGGAGGCCGGGAGCCGTTCCGCTTCTCCTGGGGGGACATCCCCAAGACGGGCATGGGGACAAAGGATTTCATTGTCCCCGACAGCTTTGATTTTACCCAGGGCCGGACGTTCCGGGTGGGCCAGTCCTGGGGGGCGGCGTCCTTTCTGCAAATCATGGCTTCGGAGCTGTCTGACAAGCTCCTGCTGGAGCTGTTGGAGCTGGACGCGGAAATGACCGTGACCCTCCACATCCAGACGGTAGACCAGACCAAGGCAATCAAGACGGTAAAGGGTAAAATCTCCGACATTGACAAGATGAAAGTGGAGGAACAGCGCAAGGCCACCCGGAGCGGCTACGATCCCGACATCCTGCCTCCCGACCTCATCACCTACGCCAAGGACGCGGCGGCGCTCCTGGCCGACCTGCAATCGCGCAATGAGCGGATGTTCCTGCTTACGTTTCTGGTGGTGAACACCGCCCCCACGCGGGAGAAGCTGGAAAACGAAGTGTTCACCGTGTCCGGCATCGCCCAAAAGCATAACTGCACCCTCCGGCGGCTGGACTGGCAGCAGGAGCAGGGCTATATGTCCTCCCTCCCCCTGGGCTGGAACGGCATCGAGATACAGCGGGGTATGACTACCAGCTCCACGGCGATTTTCATTCCCTTTATGACAAAGGAGCTGCGGATGGACGGCCAGGCCCTGTACTACGGCATGAACGCCCTTTCCAACAATGTCATTATGGCTGATCGCAAGCGTTTGAAAAACCCGAACGGGATGTTCCTCGGAACCCCTGGGAGCGGCAAGAGCTTTGCCGCCAAGCGGGAGATCGTCAACGTGTTTCTGACGTGGCCGGAGGATGATATTGTCATAGCAGACCCGGAGGGAGAATATTACCCCCTCGTCAACCGCCTGGGGGGACAGGTGGTGAAGCTGACCCCCTCCGCCAGCTCCGGCACTTACATCAACCCTATGGACATCAACCCGGACTATGCGGACGATGAAGATCCGCTGTCCCTGAAAAGTGACTTCATTCTGTCCCTGTGCGAGCTGATTGTGGGCGGCAGGGGCGGGCTGGCCCCGGTGGAAAAGACCGTGATTGACCGGGCGGTGCGGAACGTGTACCGCCCCTATCTGGCAGACCCGGCCCCGGAGCGGATGCCCATTCTCCAGGACTTGTACGAGGAGCTTCTGCAACAGCCGGAGCCGGAGGCCCGGCGGGTAGCGTCCGCCCTGGAACTGTACTGTACGGGATCGCTCAACCTCTTTAACCACCGTACCAATGTGGAGGTGAGTAACCGCCTGTTGTGCTACGACATCAAGGCCCTGGGGAAGATGCTGAAAAAAATCGGCCTTTTGATCCTCACCGATCAGGTGTGGGGGCGCGTCACCGCCAACCGGGAAAAGCGCCGGGCGACCTGGGTGTACCAGGACGAATTTCATGTTCTGCTGGCCGACCCGCAGACGGCGGCGTACAGTGTCGAGATTTTCCGCCGTTTCCGCAAGTGGGGCGCGATCCCCAGCGGTATCACCCAAAATGTGAAAAGCCTGTTGGAGAGCAGTGAGATCGAGTCCATCTTCGGCAACTGCGATTTCCTCTATCTGCTGTCCCAGGCCGCCGGGGATCGGGAGGTGCTGGCCAGCCACCTGGGGATTTCCCCTCACCAGCTCTCCTACGTCACCCACTCCGGCTCCGGCGAGGGGCTGCTGTTCTACGGCGACACCGCCATCCCCTTTGTAGACCGTTTCCCCAAGGACACCGAGCTATATACCCTGCTCACCACCAAGCCGGAGGACAAGGCCAATGAGCGAAAGGACGAGTAACCCCGCCGGGGCAACTTCTGGTCAGGGTGGCCAGAAGCAGGAAAAAAGCAAATTCCGCATGGAAAGCCAGCAGGAGCGTACCGCCAGGGCCAAGCTCCAGATGGAAAAGCGGTGGGACAAGCTGGAAGCGGCCCGGAACCGTCTGGCGAACCAGAAGCCCCCCAAGAAGCGCGGCCCCCTCCGGCGGGTGGGCGGGGCCGCCGGACATGGGGTACACGGCTTTGTGCATGGCAAGCTCTACGAGGTGGAGCATGAGAATGTGGGAACCGAGGGCGCTCACCGCTCCGAGCTGGCGGGCGAGGTAGTGGGCGGGAAAATGGTGCGTTTTGCCCAAAAGCGCGTCCGAACCCGCCCGGCCAGGGCCGCCGCCCGCGCCGAGTCCCAATATATCAAGGCCCAGGCGGATTATCAGGCCCGGAAGCTGGCCCAGGAACAGCCGGAGGCGTTCAAGAGCGCCGCCGCCCGGCTGTGGCACAGGGAAAAGCTGAAACGGCAGTATCGGAAACAAGCGCGGGAGGCCGCCAAGCAGGGGGCCAGGGCCGCCGAAAAAACCGCCGTCACTTCGGAGAAGCTGGCGGAAAAGGCGGTGGGCGCGGTGCGGCGGCATCCTGTGGGGGCGCTGCTGCTGGCGGCCTGCGTCCTGCTCCTGGTGGTGATGCAGTCGTGTATGTCCTCTCTGGTATCGGTGGGGAATGGGACGGTGGGGGCGGTGGCCGCCAGCACCTACCCCGCCCAGGATGGGGATATGCTGGGGGCCGAGGCCGCCTACTGCGCGTTGGAGGCGGAGCTGCAACACTACCTGGACACCTACACCAGCACCCACGACTACGACGAATACCACTTCGACCTGGACGCCATCGAGCATGACCCCTATGTGCTGATCTCCATGCTCTCCGCGCTCCACGAGGGGGAATGGACGCTGGCCCAGGTACAGGGGACGCTCCAGACCCTTTTTGACCGCCAGTATATCCTGACGGAAAATGTTGTGGTGGAGGTGCGCTATCGGACGGAAACCCGGACGGCCCCGGACGGAAGCTCCTACACGGTGCGCGTCCCCTACAATTACTACATCTGCACCGTGACCCTGGAAAACTTCAACCTCTCCCATCTGCCTGTCTACATCATGGGCGAGGGCCAGCTCTCCCGTTACGCCCTGTTCATGGCGACCCTGGGGAACCGTCCAGACCTGTTTCCCGGCTCCGTCTATATCGGGAAATATGTCACAAACGGCCCCACCCTCCATGACGTGCCAGAGGCGTACCTGTCCGATCCCACCTTTGCCGCCCTGCTCACCGAGGCAGAAAAGTACATCGGTTATCCCTATGTGTGGGGCGGCCACAGCCCCAGCACATCCTTTGACTGCTCCGGCTACCTGTCCTATGTGCTGAACCAGTGCGGCTGGGACATCGGACGGCTGGGGGCGCAGGGACTTTACAACTACTGCACCAGAACCAGTTCCCCACGGCCCGGCGACCTGGTATTTTTCAAAAACACCTACGCCGCCCCCGACCCCAATGGTGTGACCCACTGTGGCCTGTATGTGGGGGATGGCTGGATGCTCCACTGTGGCGATCCCATCGGATATGCCAACCTGAACAGCAGCTACTGGCAGTCCCACTTCTACGCCTACGGGCGTTTACCATGAATGGAGGTATCTATGGCGACAACAAAAAGCGCGAAAATTTGGGCTGAGATGGAAAAGGTCAAGGCCAAGATCAGCGACCAGCAGACCCGGCTGAAAGAGCTGGAGCAGAAGCACAAGGAAGCCGAAAACGAGGAGATCGTTGATATTGTGCGGGGCATGAGCATCCCCCTGGACGAGCTGCCCCTCCTGCTCCAGAAGCTCCGCGGCACTTCTGGCCAGTCTGGCCAGAAGTCTGCCCCGGCGGAAACGGAGGTGGCGGAATGAGAAAGCCCCGTTTGCTGGCGTCCCTGCTGTGCGCCGTCCTGATGGTGGGGGTACTCACCGTTCCGGCCTACGCCGGGGGCGGTGACGAGTCCGAGGACGGTGTGGGCGAGTACATCCCCTGGGAGGGGCTGGAACCCGCCGAACCGCTCCCTGCCGAGCCGAACCCGTTCACCCCGGATGGGGCAGGTACGGTGGTGGACAACGCCACCGACCAGGACGGCAAGGAATTTTTCACCATTACTACGGCAGAGGAGGCAGTGTTCTATCTGGTGATTGACCGCCAGCGGGAGACAGAAAATGTGTACTTCCTGAACGCCGTGACCGTGGCCGACCTGATGGCCCTGGCGGAGTCCTCTGGCGAACCCGCCGCCCCAGAACCCCCGCCGGAGCCTGAGCCGGAACCTGACCCCACCCCGGAGCCGGAACCTGTGCTGGAGAAAAAGGGCGGGGCCGGGCCGCTCCTGCTGGCCCTAGCCGTGGTGGCCATCGGCGGCGGGGCCGGGTGGTACTTCAAGATTTACCGCCCCAAGCTCCAGAAAGCGGCAGAGCCGGAGGAGGACTACGGCGACGATCCCTATGACGGCCCGGAGGATTATGACGGCGAGGCCCCCTGGGATGAAGATGACGGGGAGCCGGAGGAATGAGCCGGGAACTGACCCGCGAGGAAAAGGCGGCCATCCGCGCCCTGGTGGTGAAGTGGTGCGCCAACTATGACCGGGAGTACGGATGCTTGCCTTTGGATTGCGAGTGCTATATGCTGGGGAAGTGCTGGACGGGGGCCTACTGCCGCTACTTCCAGGAGGCCGTACTCCCCCTCGACCCGGCACTGGAGGCCGCCCTGTCCGGCCAGGGGCCAGCCCCGGAAACCCGGCCCTGCCCTGTCTGCGGGCGGCCCGCCCTCCTGGACGGGCGGCGGCGCTACTGCTCCGAGGCTTGCGCCCGCGCCGCGCTCCGGGAACAGAAGCGGGATTATATGCGGAAAAAGCGGGGCTGGTGAGTGGAAAATTAGGCCCCCTGAAACCCGCCTGTATCAAGGCTTTGCCAGGGCCGTTCAGGGGCGGGGCGTATCATTTCACGTCCTGCCCCTGTTTTCCGCTGATACTTTCCACATTTTGAGTTTTGAGAGGAGGCTACTATGGACGAAAATCAAAGCTATACAATCTTAAAGGCCGTCATGCCGGGAAATGGCTGGGGCGGCAGGTAGCATGGCAGGGAAGAAGCGAGTCCGAGATGTGCCGCTCTATGTATGGGTGCGGCCTGACGAGCTGGAGGCCATCCGGGGCC
>CAJTVM010000041.1 GCA_910579595.1 uncultured Oscillospiraceae bacterium | reverse complement strand
CACCGAGCCGTTGCGCTCGTCCACGCGGGTGACGGTGCCGGTGAGAATCTCGTGCTCCTTGGCGGAGAATTCCGCGAAGATCATGCCCCGCTCGGCCTCCCGCATCCCCTGGATGATCACCTGCCGGGCGGTCTGGGCGGCGATGCGGCCGAAGTTTTTGGGCTTGATCTCAATACGCAGCACATCTCCCAGCTGGGCGCGGGGGAGGGCCTTCTGGGCGTCGGCCAGGCTGATCTCGGTGTGTGGGTTGTCGACCTCCTCCACCACGTCCTTCTTGACGAACATCCGCACGGTCTGGGCTTCCTCGTTGGCGTCCACCACCACGTTGTCGGTGATGCCCTCGTGATCCCGCTTGTATGCCGCCACCAAGGCCTGGGTGATCTTCTCCAGCATATAGGCTTTGGGGATGCCCTTATCCGCTTCAATATCGGAGATGGCGGCAAAAAACTCTTTGGCATCCAGCTCCGTGCTTTTTGCGGCGATTTTTTTCTTGGCCATATCGATTACTCCTTAAAACTCAACGTGCAGCCGCACCTGGGCCACGTCTTTCTTATCAAACCGTATGCCGTCCACGCTGACGGCCCCGTCCTCGTAACTGGTCAGCGCCCCGGTAACTTCCTTGCGCCCGCCGATGGGGCGGTAGAGCTTCAAATCCACCTTCCGGCCCATGCACTTGGCGAAATGTTCGGGCTTTTTCAGCGCCCGGTCCAGTCCGGCGGAGGACACCTCGAAGGTATAGCCCTGGTTGTTGCTGGGCACGGGGTCGTGCTCGTCCAGCGCGTCGGACAGGGGGCGGGAAACCGCCTCGCAGCGGTCGATGTCCACGCCGCCCTCCCGGTCGATGTAGACCCGGAGGAACCACTCTCCGGCCTCCTTGACGTATTCCACATCCCACAGGGTGCAGCCCGCCTGCTCCACAATGGGCAGGGCCAGCGCGGCCACGGCGTCCGTTACCTTTGCCATCCCAATACCAGCTCCTTTGCTCAAAAGAAAGAGTGAGGCGCGCGCCTCACTCCTTCCTTTACCATACATATGCTTATATTACCACGGTTTGCCGCGGATTGCAAGCCCTTTAACAGAAATTTTTCCGCATCTGGGGCCGGCTGTGCCGGTTACATCTTATTGGGCGCAGTCACGCCCAGCAGGCCCAGTCCATTGGCCAGCACCAGCCGGGTGCAGTCCGCCAGCTTCAGCCGTGCCGCCTGGAGGCAGGGATCGTCCACCATACAGCGGCAGGCGTTGTAGAAACGGTGGAAGTCGCCCGCCAGGGTGGTGAGGTAGCGGTTGATCCGGCTGGGGTCGTAGTCCCGCGCGGCCAGCCGGATCTCCTCCGGATACTGGGCCAGGGTCTTGACCAGGGACAGCTCCTCGGGCTGGGCGAGGGCGCAGGCGTCAACCAGTCCGGCGGGGCAGACCTCGGCCCCGGCCTCCCCCATTCGGGCAATCAGCGAGCAGATCCGGGCGTGAGCGTACTGCACATAATACACCGGGTTGTCGCTGTCCTGCCGCACCGCCAGATCCAGATCGAAGTCCAGGGGGCTGGTGGAGGCGCGGTTATTGAAGTAGTACCGGGCCGCGTCCACGCTGATCTCGTCCAGCAGGTCGTGCAGGGCGATGGCCTTACCCGTACGCTTGGACATCCGCACCGGCTTGCCGTCCTGCAAGAGGTTCACCAGCTGCATCAGCACGATCACCAGCCGGTTGGAGCCGTCCAGCCCCAGTCCGTCCAGCGCCGCCTGAAGCCGCGCCACATGGCCGTGGTGATCCGCGCCCCAGACGTTGATGACCTTATCGAAGCCCCGCTTCTCAAACTTGTTGCGGTGGTAGGCGATATCGGCGGCAAAATAGGTGTAGAACCCGTTGGCCCGGCGCAGCACGTCGTCCTTCAGATCCAGCTTATCCGCCTGCTCCCGGGTCTTGCCCTCCCGGATGTACTTCTCCTTGAGCAGATCCGTGGTGTTCAGCCACAGCGCCCCTTCCTTCTCGTACGTCCAGCCCTTCTCGGTGAGCAGGGACACCGTCTCCGCCACATAGCCGCTGTCGTGGAGGGTGGACTCGAAGAACCATTCATCATACTCAATGCCGTATTTGCGCAGATCGTCCTTCATCTTGGGGATGTTGCGCTCCAGGCCGAAGCGGCTCATATCATCCAGCCACTTGTCCTCGGGGGCATCCTGATAGGCGTCGCCGTTGGCCTCAAAAAACGCCTGGGCCAGCTCCTTGATGTCATCGCCCCGGTAGCCGTCCTCCGGGAAGGGGAATCCGTCCTCCCCAAGAATGATCTGCATATACCGGGCGTGGATGGACGTGGCGAACTTGTGGATCTGGTTGCCCGCGTCATTGACATAAAACTCCTTCCAGGTGTCCCAGCCCGCCCGGGAGAGCACGTTGGCCAGGGTGTCTCCCAGCACGCCGCCCCGGGCGTTGCCCATGTGCATGGGGCCGGTAGGGTTGGCGGACACGAACTCCACCATTACCTTTTTGCCCGCGCCCTCGCCGCACGCGCCATAGGTATCCGGTTCGGCCTCCACCGCGCCCAGCACCTCGCCGTACCAGCGGGGGGCGTAGAAAAAGTTGAGGAACCCCGGCCCGGCGATCTCGGCCCGCTGGAACAGGGTGCCGTCCAGCTCCAGATGATCCAGGATGATCTGGGCGATCTGCCGGGGGGCCATGTGCAGGGCCTTTGCCCCCGCCATGGCGAAGGAGGACGCGAAATCCCCATTCCTGCTGTCCTTGGGCACCTCCACGGTGCCTTTGATCTCCTGCCCCGCCGGGAAAAGCCCCTCACCGGCGGCCTTTTCGTAGGCGGACTGGGTGAGCTGGGCCACCTGCTCCCGCGCGGCCTGAATCAGATTCGGCATAGTAAAAACTCCTTTTCCCCGGCCCGCCTTATTGGCGCAGGGCCGGGTTTTTCTTTACATTCATGCGGAACAGGTTCTGTCCCGCGATCAGGTTGTCGATCTCAATAGCGTAGTCAATCTCCAGATCGCCCCCCGCCTCACCCAGGGTGGAGCGCATCCGCCTGGTATTTACCCCGATGGACAGCGCGCCGTAGGGCGTCTCGTACATGGACAGGTGCCGCCTGCCCTCCTCAAACACCATCTGGGAGTTGATGCTCCCCTCCCGCAGCAGCGTCACCTGCCCGCCCTTGATATGCAGCCGGGTGGTGGTGCCCTCCATCCCGGTGAGCTCCGATTCCGCATAGGACACGGTGTAGCCCCCCGCGCTGTCCCGCTTCAGGGTGCCGGAGGTTACCAGTTCCATCTCCTCGGGGCTGCTCTCGGCATATAGCTGCTTGCCTTTTATGGATATAATTACATTGTCTGTCATAATGTTCCTTTCGGTCTGTGCCCCTCAATAGGCTGTAATGTCGATCTGCTCCACCCCGGCGGCCACGTCCTCCTCCAGGAAAACGGAGGCCAGGGCGGAAAAATCCTCAGTGCTGTCGCTGACGTAGTAATGGTGCCTGCCCGCGCCGGGGCGCCCGTTGCGCAGTCCGGCCCACTCCAGCTGCTTTTTCACCCACCGTGCGCACTGCTCCCCCACGTCCACCAGCGCCACGCCAGGACCCATGTAAGCGCCGATGACCTCCCGCAGCAGCGGGTAATGGGTGCACCCCAAAATCAGGGTGTCCGCCCCCGCCGATTTCACGGGAGCTAAGTACTCGGCCACCACCGTCTCCGCCACGATGTCGCCGGGGCGGGACCGGCCGTTCTCCACCAGTGGGACCAGCAGGGGACAGGCCCGGGCGGTCACCTCCACACCGGGGCGCAGGGCGCCCAGCGCCTGCTCATAGGCCCCGGAGCGGATGGAAGCCTTGGTGCCGATGAGCCCTACCCGGCCGTTCCGGGTCACATGGGCGGAGGCCCGGGCGGCGGGCTTCACCACGCCGAAAATGGGGATGTCGTTCTCCGCCTGGAGCACGTCCAGGGCGGTGGTGGACACGGTGCCGCAGGCGATGACGATGGCCTTGGGGTTGAAGGTGCGCAGGAAGGCCACGTCCTGCCGGGCGTATTTCACCAGGATATCCTTGGAGCGGCCGCCGTAGGGCACCCGGCCCGTGTCGCCGAAATAGATCAGATCCTCCTCCGGCATGATCCGGGCCAGCTCCCGCACCGCGGTGAGCCCCCCCAGGCCGGAGTCGAACACGCCGATGGGCCGTGTATCCATTACGCGCCCTCCCTTCCCATCACTTGAAACCATGATATTATATGCTATTCCCTCCATAAAAACAAGAGCGGATTTGCAAACTTTCTTTAAAACAATAGCGCGATTTTGGCAAAAGAATCCGAAGTCCTGATGTGAGGACTGTTTTTCTTTTCAGCCCGTAAGGGCGCAGCTCCGGCAGCAATGCCGGATATTTTTTGCCTGTGGCAAAAAACGGGGGATTGGGGCCAGGTTGTTGTCTTTTTGACACAGTCTGGGGGGGAAACCCAAAATTCCCGACAAATTTCCGCAAACTGATTGACAAACCTGTAACAAACCGCTATAATGCAACTCGCTATCCGTGAAACCCTGGGAAGCGCGAGCGTAGACACGCCGCCTCAGATGGACTGGAGCGAGGGCGAGCGATGGGGCCGTAAGGCCCCAGAGGCCAGCCCGAGTCGGAGGGAAAGCGTGTCCAACGCGAGCGTGACAACGTGCGCGTCTCAGGGAATATAAAGAGGGAGCTGACAAAACACTCATCATTAGAAATGGGGGAGGATAAATGTCCAAGGAGCTGATCCGCCTGCGGGACTGCGTTATGTCCTACGGCGACGAGGTCGTGCTCGACCACATCAATCTGTATATCAATGATAAGGAATTCCTCACGCTGCTGGGCCCCAGCGGGTGCGGTAAGACAACCACGCTTCGGATCATAGGCGGGTTTCTGCTGCCGACCGCCGGGGACGTTTTGTTTGACGGCGTGAGGATTAATGATGTCCCGCCTTATCAGCGTATGGTGAACACCGTATTCCAGCGCTATGCCCTGTTCCCGCACCTCAACGTGTTTGAGAACGTGGCGTTCGGCCTGCGCCTGCCCAAAAAGGACGGGGACGGACGGAAGGTGAAGATTCCCGAGCAGGAGATCCACAACCGGGTGATGGAAATGCTCACGGTGGTCAACCTGAAGGGGTTTGAGAAGCGTCCGGTGTCCGCCCTGTCCGGCGGGCAGCAGCAGCGGGTGGCCATTGCCCGGGCCTTGGTGAACCGGCCAAGAGTGCTGCTGCTGGACGAGCCGCTGGGGGCGCTGGATATGCGCCTGCGCAAGGATATGCAGAACGAGCTGAAGCGGATTCAGCAGGAAATGGAGATCACCTTCATCTACGTGACCCACGATCAGGAGGAAGCGCTGGCCATGTCCGACACCGTGGTGGTGATGGACGGCGGGCGCATCCAGCAGATCGGCACTCCCGAGGACATTTATAACGAGCCGAAAAACGCCTTTGTGGCGGATTTCATCGGCGAATCCAACATCATTGACGGCATCATGCGCTCCGACGGGGTGGTGGAGATCTTTAACCGCAGATTCCAGTGCCTGGATAAGGGCTTCGGCAAGGACGAGCCGGTGGACGTGGTCATCCGCCCGGAGGACGTGGACATTGTGGACGAGGCCGCGGGACAGCTGCGGGGCACCGTCACCTCCGTCACCTTCAAGGGGGTGCACTATGACACCATTGTGGACTTTTACGGCTTCAAGTGGCTGATCCAGACCACCGACTACTGCCCCGTGGACAGCCGCATCGGGATCAAGATCGATCCCGACGGGATCCATGTGATGAGAAAGAGCCAGTATTCCGGGATGTTCGGGGATTATTCCTCCTATTCCGAGGAGTATGAGGAGCTGGATGTGGCCGGTCCGGAGGACGGGGAGGGGGATGCCCCCCTGGAGGGCGGTTATGAGGAATAAACGCGCCTGGTTCGCCTTCCCCTATGTGATCTGGATGGCGCTGTTCGTGGTCATACCCATTATAATTATGGCGGTGTACGCATTCACTGCCGCCGACCCCGCCACCAACGCCTCTTACGCTACGTTGGATAACTTTACGGGCATGGGGGCCTACCTGTCCGTGTTCCTGCGCTCCTTCTGGCTGGCGGTGATCGCCACGCTGGTGTGCCTGCTCATCGGCTACCCGGTGTCCTACTGGATGGCCAAAGAGGGTTCCAGGTTCCAGCGCGTGGCCATGGCCCTCATCATGCTGCCCATGTGGATGAACTTCCTGCTGCGCACCTACTCCTGGATGTCCATTTTGGAGAACAACGGCCTGCTGAACCAGCTGTTCCGGGCCGTGGGCCTGCTGGATCTGCTGGGGGTGGATCACATCCAGATGATCGGTACCTCCGGCGCGGTGGTGCTGGGCATGGTGTATAACTACCTGCCCTTTATGATCCTTCCTATCTACTCCGTCATCGTTAAGCTGGACGGCTCCCTCATCGAGGCCGCCCGGGATCTGGGAGCGGACGGCGTGCGGGTGTTCTCCAAGGTGATTTTCCCCCTGTCCCTGCCGGGCATCCTGTCCGGGGTGACCATGGTGTTTGTGCCATCGGTGTCCACCTTTGCCATCTCCAGCCTGCTGGGCGGCGGCAACGCGATGATGCTGGGCGATTTGATTGAGCTTCAGTTCCTGGGCGGGGCCTACAACCCCCATTTGGGCGCGGCCATCTCCATGGTGATGATGGTCATTGTCGTAGTGTGCATGGCCGTCATGAACCACTTCGGCGAGGGTGAAGAACAGGCGGTGATCATGTAATGAAACGATCAAACCGTGTCGGGAGCCGCCTGTTTATCGGCTTGGTGTTCCTGTTTCTGTACCTGCCCATCTTCCTGCTGATTATTTTCTCCTTCAACGCCGGGGACTCCAGCGCGGTGTGGAAGGGGTTCTCTTTGGACTGGTACGCCTCCCTGTTCCAGAACCGGCTGATTATGGAGAGCCTGTACACCACGCTGCTGGTGTCGCTGCTGGCCACGGCCATTTCCACCGCGGCGGGCACCTTTGCCGCCATCGGGCTGTATGCCCTGGGAAAGCGGAAGCGGGACGCCCTGCTGGTGGTCAACAACATCCCCATGGTGAACGCCGATATCGTCACCGGCGTGTCACTGTGCCTGTTCTTTGTGGCCTTTTTCCAGGGCTGGGGTGCCTTTGCCCAGTGGTTCAACGGGGTGCAGGGCGCAATTGTCCTGCCGGAACGGCTTACCCTGGGCTTTACCACCATGCTGCTGGCCCATATCGCCTTCAACATTCCCTATGTGATTTTGAACGTGGCGCCCAAGCTGCGGCAGATGGACAAGAACCTGGTGGACGCGGCCCAGGACCTGGGCTGTACCTGGATGCAGGCGTTCTGGAAGGTGATTCTGCCGGAGATCAAGCCGGGCATTGTGTCCGGGGCGCTGATCGCCTTTACCATGTCCATCGACGATTTCGTCATCTCCTACTTCACCGCCGGGTCGTCCACCTCCACTCTGGCCATGCGGATTTACTCCATGACCAAGAAGCGCATTACCCCGGAGATCAACGCGGTGTCCACCCTGCTGTTTTTGTCGGTGCTGGTGCTGCTGGTGCTGAACAACGTCCGGGAGGTGCGCCAGGAGCGCCGCGCCGCCAGCCAGGAGGTGCGGGAGCCGTCCCGCCTGGAAAAGCTGTCCTTCCGGTTCCAGCAGCCCGCCTTTCAGTGGGCGCGCCGGGGGGTGACGGCGGTGCTGGCCTGCGCCTTTATCGTGGTGGTTATCCTGCTCACCGGGGCCACCAGCTCCCAGCCGGTGGTCAACGTGTGCAGTCTGGGGGAATATATCGACGAGGATTTGATTACCCAGTTTGAGGACGAAACCGGCACCCGGGTGAACTACCAGACCGCCGAGAGCAACGAGGCTATGTACTCCCTGCTGAAAAGCGGCGGCGCGGACTATGATGTGATTGTCACCTCCGACTATATGATCGCCCAGCTCATGGAGGAGGAGATGCTGGAGGAGCTTGACTACAGCCGGATTCCCAGCTTTGAGCTCATTGATGAGCGGTTCCGGCACCTGCCCTACGATCCGGAAAACAGGTACACCGTCCCCTACACCTGGGGCACCCTGGGCATTATCTATAACGCCAATCTGGTGGACGGGGAAATTGACAGCTGGGACGTGCTGTATGACGATCAATACGCCGGGAATGTCCTGCTGATTAACAACTCCCGGGACGCGCTGGGGGAGGCCCTGCTGTCCCTGGGTTATTCGGTAAACACCACCGACGAGGGGGAAATCCGGGAGGCGTTCGCCCGGATCGCCGACGCCAGCCGCCGGGGCGTGTTCCAGGCCAAGGTATCCGACCAGGTGTTCCAGAAAATGGAGGGTGGCAACGCCGCCGTGGCCACCTACTACGCCGGGGATTACCTGTCCATGGTGGACAACCAGGCGGAGGGCGTGGATCTGCGCTTTGTGATTCCCAAGGAGGGCGGCAACTGGTTTGTGGACGCCATGTGTGTGCTGCGGGACGCCCCCCACTATGAAGAGGCTCTGGAGTGGATCAATTTCATCGCCTCTACCGACGCCAACCTGGCCAATATGGATGAGATTGGTTACGCCTCCCCCAACACACAGGCGCTGGAGCGGTATCCTGCCTACTACGAGGAGTTATATGGCGAGGAGTTGGACCCGGATCTGTATGAGATCATGGCCGTGCCCCCAGAGGTGCTGGAGCGGTGCGAGATGTACAACGTGCTCCCCCCGGCTACCCGGACGCTGTACAACGACCTTTGGATTCAGCTTGGCACATAAAAATAACAGTACCCCCGCCCTACGGGCGGGGGTACTGTTATTTTTATGAGTTTGGCCGGCAGGCTCGCACCACAGACAGGGGCGGTACCGGCCGGGGCAGCTTCATGCGGAAATCCATCTGGGGCCGCTTCGGTTCGGTGAGCTCAAAACCGTCCATGTCCCGCATTACGGGGGCGGCCATGGGGAAGGCGGGTACGTCTGGCCCGACCACTTCCAGCGCATCCCCGGCGGCAAATTTGTTGCGCAGGGACAGGGTGGCATTTCCCAGCCCGTCGCAGGCGGTGACAATGGCCAGCACCTGCCAGTCCCGGACGTACCGCGCGGAGTCGGTGTACTGCCCCGGCTGGCCGAACCAGAAGCCGGTGGAATAGTGCCGGTGGCTCACTTTGTCCACCTCGGCCCGCCATACGGGATCCAAAGGCGTCCCCTCCGCCGCCGCGTCGATGGCGTGGCGGTAGGCGGCGGTGGTCATGGCGGTATAGTAGGCGCTCTTGGCCCGCCCCTCGATTTTCAGGGAATCAACCCCGGCCTGAATCAATTCCGGGAGGTGGTCGATCATGCACATATCCCGACTGTTCAGGATGAAGGTCTCGCCGTTTTTCTCGAACACGGGGAAATACTCCCCAGGACGTTTTTCTTCCATCAGGGCGTACTGGTAGCGGCAGGGCTGGGCGCACGCCCCGCGGGAGGCGTCCCGCCCCGTCAAATAGTTGCTGAGCAGGCACCGGCCCGACCAGCTCACGCACATGGCGCCGTGGACGAAGGCCTCCACCTCCAGCCCCTTCGGGGCCTTGGCTCGGATCTCCGCCACCTCGTCCAGGGAC
Source organism: uncultured Oscillospiraceae bacterium (assembly GCA_910579595.1). GTDB lineage: Bacteria > Bacillota > Clostridia > Oscillospirales > Oscillospiraceae > Enterenecus. The sequence goes on along the minus strand of CAJTVM010000041.1, from coordinate 15,087 downwards.
AGCTCCCGGGCCAGGATCACCCGGCTGGCCCCCAGCTCATGCCAGACGCGGGCCATTTCATAGTTGGTGATCCCCGTCTGGGTGGACATATGCACCTGGACATGGGAGGCATAGCGTTTGCACAGATCCAGCACGTCCGGCCCCGCCGCGATTACCACGTCAGTGCCGATGCCATCCAGATATTCCAGGTATTCCGGCAGCTGAGCCACCTCAGTGTTCCGGGCCAGGGTGTTGCAGGTGACGTGCACCCGCACCCCGCGGGCGTGGGCCAGGGCCACGGCCTGACGCAGCCCCTCCCGGTCGAAGTTCCCGGCAAAGGCCCGCATCCCGAAGGCGTTCCCCGCCAGGTACACCGCGTCCGCGCCATAGGCCAAGGCCATTTCCAGCCGTTCCCGATCCCCGGCGGGGGAGAGCAGCTCCGGCTTACCCATTGCCGCCATACTGGTTCAGCAGCGCCTGATGCTCAGCGTAGGTGCGGCTGTACTCATGCTGTTTGGTTTCCGGGTTGAGGACGTAGTAGTAATAGCCGCTTTCCACCGGGTTCATGGCCGCCAGCAAGGAGGTCATGCCGGGGTTGGAGATGGGTCCGGCGGGCAGTCCGGGGTGCAGGTAGGTGTTATAGGGGGAGTTGATGGACTTGTCCGCCTCGGTGGGAACCTTGCCGCCGTTGATATACACCAAGGTGGCGTCGATCTGGAGGTAGCCCGCCGTCTCCGCGCCTGGATTATCCAGACGGTTGTAGATGACGGAGGCGATGCTCCGGTAGTCGTTGCGCTCGTCGTTGTTGGTGCCGTCCGTCTCCTTTTCGATCATGGAGGCGATGGTAACGATGTCGTGCAGGGAATACTGGATGCCCTCGCCGGTGTACTGGCTCATATACTCATCCATCTTGGAGTCAAAGTTCACCAGCATTTTGTTGATGATATACTTGGGGTTTTCGCCCATTTGGAAGGTATATGTGTCGGGGAACAGGTAGCCCTCCAGCCGGTGGTAGTCGCCCAGGGGGATGCCCTGGAGCCAGTCAAAGGCGTAGTTGTAGTCGGCGGCCATTTCCTGGAGCTTTTCCACCGTGGAAACGCCCCGTTCATCCAGCAGGGCAAAGATCTGGTCGACGGTGTAGCCCTCCGGGATGGTGACGTCCGTCTCCTGCCGGGTGGTGGACGACGAGCCCATGTTGGAGACCAGCGCCCGGTAATCCATCTCGGTGTCCAGCTCATAGGTGCCCGGGGCGATTTTGCCCTCGGCGTGGGAGAACTTGGCGTACAGCTTGAACAGGAACTTGTACTCGATGAGTCCGTCCTTGGCCAGCATATCCACTACGTCATCGAACTGAGTAGTCTCGTCAATGGTGACGATGGCGGAGGCATACTCCTTGTTCAGCCCCAGCAGATCGCAGGCCCACACCCAGCCCAGAGTGGCCAGGATGGCGGACAGGCCGATGACGAACAGGACGTACAGGAAAGCCCCGGCGATCCGCGCCCCGGCGCTGCGCCGCCGTTTGGCGGACTTCCGGGGACGGCGCTGGGCGGGATCCGGTCCGCGGCGGGACTGCGCTGAGGCGTCAACCGGGTGGACCGGGGTGTGCCGGGGTTGGGAAGCGTCCGCCGGGTGGGAGGACCAGCCGGATTCATGGCGGGGCGGAGGAGAGCCCGTCCCGTAGGCGGGCGGGGTAGTCCCGCGCTGGGAAGATCTTGGACTGCGGGCAGGTGGGGTGGGGCTGTGCTTGGGCGGTTTCGGTCCGCGCGGCGCGGCGCGTTTTCCTTCTCGCATTTTCTTCACTCCTTGCATAGGATGGATGGCCCGACGCAGCGGGGCCGGAAGCCGGTGGGGGAAAGAGGCCCAGTCACCCACTTTCCACCCACTGCATAGTATGACCCAGAAAAGGGCACACGGGGCTCGGCTCCGGCGCCGCAGCGGGTGCGGCGTCCGAGCCGGTCTCCGTGACCGGGAATATCTTTGTGAGGTGACAAAATCATGTGTTCTGGTAACAATGGTGGTTTCGGTGGGGGCTGCTGGTGGATCATCATCCTCATTCTCCTGATCTGCTGCTGCTGCGGCGGCGGGAACAGCTGGGGCGGCAATAATTGCTGCTGCTGCTGCAATGGCGGCAACAACTGCGGCTGTGGCTGTGGCTGCAACAACGGCTGCGGCTGCAACGACGGCTGCTGCTGAGCCAGAAGCGCGAGAAGCTCCCTGCTGTTTGCAGTAAAAAGTACCCATCCGGGCGGAGGGCGCTGCCCCCCGCCCGGCCCCTATTCCTCAAATAGGACGAGCTTCACCGGGATGTCAAATTCCTCCCGGGGCATATGTTCCACCAGCCGTCCGTGGCGGCACACGCATACGGTAAAGCCGGAATAGTCCACCAGCCATCTATCGTAATATCCCCCGCCCCAGCCCAGACGGTAGCCATCCCGGTCTACCATCAGGTGGGGGATCAGGGCCACGGCGATCTGATCCTTTGGAATGACGGGGCAGGTTTCATCCGGCTCCGGGATGCCGTAGCGGTTGGGAATCAGCTTATCGGGATCCAGCACCTGCCGGGCCTCCATGCCCCGGTGGGGTAGGACCACGGGCAGGGCCACCCGCTTGCCCCGCTCCAGCAGGGCATGGATCAGGGGCGCCGTATCCGGCTCCCGTCCGGTGCCGTAGAACACCAGCACGGTGTCCGCCCCCTCCACCTGTGGGAGGGCTAAGAAGCGATCAAACAGCGGCCCGGCCTCCACCTGGGGCAGGGTGGCGGCATGGCGGCGCAGTTCTTCCTTGCGTTCCTTTGTGGTCATGAGCCGTAGTGCAGCCCCGCGCGGATCTGTTCCGCCGTCTCCGCCCCGGCCAGCGCCTCCACCAGGGCCAGCCCAAAGTCAAAGGCCGCGCCGGGGCCCCGCCCGGTGATCAGGCTCCCCTCGGCAACCACGGGCCGATCCATCTGGGGGACGGCCCCGGCGGCGGACAGCTCGTCCTCCATGCCGGGATAGCACACGGCGTGGACGCCGGAACCAAGCAGACCCGCCCGGGCCAGCAGGGTGGGGGCGGCGCAGATGGCGGCCAGCCACAACGCTGGGTCCTCACGGGCCTGGCGGGCCAGGGCCATGGCGGTCTGGCTGTTTTCGATGGAGGCCACGCCTCCCATGCCGCCGGGGAGCACTACCATGTCCCCCGCTGACAGCGTGATGCCCTCCACAGCCTTGTCGGACTTTACCACAATGTTGTGGGACCCAGTAACCATCTCCCCGCCGATGCCCGCGAGGCAGACGGGAAGCTCCGCCCGGCGCAGTACATCCGCCGTCACCAGGGCTTCGGCCTCCTCAAAGCCTTCACCCAGCAAAATATAAACCATAAAAATCCACCTTTCAAGGGTTTTAATATACTTTTAAGGAAAAATTACCTGTTCCTTTACTTCCCACGCACCCGGGCCCCCGCCGCCGACACCAGAAACAGCGGCAGCTTTGCCATCCGCCCGATCCGGGAGGGCTGCTTCATCAGACGGTAGAGCCACTCCAGCCCCAGCTTCTGGAACTTCTCCGGGGCGCGCTCCACCTTGCCCGCGAACACGTCCAGGGATCCCCCCAGGCCGATGTACAGCTTTGCCCCGGCGGACGCGCCGTTGGCGGTGGCCCACTTCTCCTGCTTAGGGGCGCCCAGACAGACGAACACCACGTCGGCGCGGGCCTCCCGCACCGCCTGGGCCACCGGGCCGTCCTCTTTGAAGTAGCCGTCGTGGGCGCCGCACACCACCAGGCCGGGATAGGACGCCTGCAAATTGACGGCGGCCTGCTCCGCCACGCCGGGGGCGGCCCCCAGCAGGAACAGGCGCTTGTCCGTCTCCGCCATGCGCTTCATCAGGTTGGAAGCAAAGTCGATGCCGGGCACACGGGCCTTCAGCGGCCTGCCCAGGATTTTGGCGGCGTACATCACCCCCACCCCGTCGGGAATGACCAGATCCGCTTTGCCCAGGATTTCGGCGAACTCGGGGTCTTTGCTGGCCCGCTGCACCAGCTCCGGGTTGGGGGTGGCCACCAGATGGGGGCCGTCCTCCTCTAAAAAGGCCATGGCCTTGTCCACGGCCTCGTCCATGGTCACATTGTCAAAGGCCACGCCCAGTACGTCCACGCGCACGGCTTTCGCTCCTCTCACGGTACGCCCGCTTGGCATACCTATCCATTATCCCAACCATTTTAGCACAGCACAGGAAAAAAGTCCATGCCATAATTTGTGAACAAAAGCGCCCCCAACGTTCGGGCACGGAATGTGCCGGATTGGGGGCGCAGGCTGCTTTATCGTATTTTCCGGGCCTCCAAATAGAAACGCTTGTCGTGGGCCTCACCCATGGAGAAGGTCTTGCGGGGCAGAACGCCGTCGTGGACGACGGAGGGAAACAGATCCTCCTTCGCCATGGGAGGCATCAGAAAGGCGATGTCGCCGGGGCGGGCGGCAAATTCCCGGGCCACGTCCTCGCCGTGGATGTAATCTACCCGGCCCTTGTTCTCCATCAGGTAGTCGTCAAGGAAGTTCTGGAGCGCACCCACGGCCAGCTGGGCCGAGGATCGGGGCAGAGTGATAACCCCCTCCGACTGGGCGCACACGTACCGCAGGGGTAGGCCGTCCCCCTCCGCGTCCTTTCCCCGGCGGGCGCCAGGATAGCGGCGTACCAGGGCGTCCAGCAGGGCCTCGGGGTCGGTGTGGAACACCACCCGGTGGATGGGCTCAAACTCCAGACTGTCATCGTGGAGGTTCACCAGCTCACACAGGGCGCAGCGGGCGGGGAGGGTGTCCCACTTCTCCGGGGGCATGAGCCGCTTCTGCCGCTCATAGCACTCTTTGGCGGTGGCCAGGGAATGGTTGCCGTCGCCCACGGCAAACAGCATCACAGGCTGGTTTTCCGCGCCATACCGGGCGCTGAAAGCGGCGGGATCCGCCAGAGCGGACAGCGCGTCCGCCACCTGTTCCAGCTGCTTGCCGGTGAGCCGCCAGCCCTTTATGTGCCCGCCCTGCTCCATCAGGTCGAAGTCGTACAGCGGCTCCATGCCGTCCGTTTGGGCGGAGAGAGGCTCAATGACGGTGCGTCCGGGGTCATCGGTGAGCAGCATGGCGTGGGGCAGCTCGATAGGGGCGTTTTTGCGCACCGCCACCCGGGGCGGGATGCGGGACATGACCACCCCTTCGGTGGCGCGGATCAGGGCGTCGGAACCCGGCTCGTAGTCGTAGGCGGTGAGATCCGCCATGCCCACCAGCCCCCGGCGGATACGGCCGTCAAACAGGGTGCGCTCTACGTAGATCATGGCCCCCGGCAGGGTTTTGAACTGGCCCTCCCGGACATACCGGGCCATGGTAGCGTTGATGTCCATGATGTCCATCTCTACCTGTGGCCCGTCCAGACTGCTCTCGGGTAGGATCAGCCGCAGGGCGGAGGGGGCGCGGCCCACCCGCTCCTCCACCCTTTGCCAGTACTCTGGCTGGGAGGTGTATTGGTCGCAGGCCACCACCGACCACTTGTCGTAGTCGCAGCCTTGAGGAAGCAGGATGTCGGCGGGCTTGAAAGGCAGATTGTCAAAGGTGTTTGCCATAGCGGAAAACTCCTTTCTAAAAATCAGGGCAAATACGGTTTGTTGGTTACAGAGCGGCCTTGATCGCGGCAAGCAGCTCGGGGAAGTCCTCGTAGGCGGGTATGCCGGGATAGTCGGCCTTGATGGCGGCGGTGGACTTGAACAGGAAGCCCGCGCGGCTGGCCTGAATCATGGCCAGGTCGTTAAAGCTGTCCCCGGCGGCGATGGTGTCAAAGCCGCAGGACTGCAGGGCCCGCACGGTGGTGAGCTTGGACTTTTCGCAGCGCATTTTGTAGCCGGTGATTTCGCCGCTGGGTGCCACCTCCAGGGTGTTGCAGAAAATGGCCGGCCAGTCCAGCTTTTTCATCAGGGGCTTGGCGAACTGCTCAAAGGTGTCGCTCAGAATTACCACTTGGGTGAGGGTGCGCAGCTCGTCCAGGAACGCCTTGGCACCGGGCAGGGGGTCGATTTTGGCGATGGTGGCCTGGATCTCCTTCAGTCCCAGGCCGTGCCCCTTCAGGATGTCCAGGCGGTAGGCCATCAGCTTGTCGTAATCCGGCTCGTCCCGGGTGGTTCGGCGCAGCTCCGGGATGCCGCTGGCCTCGGAAAAGGCGATCCAAATCTCGGGGACCAGGACGCCCTCCATATCTAAACAGACGATATTCATACATATTCCTTCTTTCTGCCGTTTCCCCGCCGGGGAAGGGCGTTATTCTCAGGAAAAAGGAGTCAGCGCAGGCCGCACAGGAATTTCTCCAGCCGGTCCAGCGCCTCCGCCAGATCGTGCATGGACGCGGCGTAGCATGCCCGGACATAGCCCTCGCCGCCGGGGCCGAAGGCGGTGCCGGGGATCACCGCCACCCGCTGCTCCGCCAGGAACCTGTCGCAGAACTCCTCGCTGGTCAGGCCGGTGGATTTGACGCAGGGGAAGGTGTAAAACGCGCCCAGGGGTTCAAAGCAGCTCAGTCCCAGCCGGCGGAAGCCGTCCACCAGGAAGCGGCGGCGTCCGTCGTACTCGTCCCGCATGGCTTCGATGTCGCCGTCGCCGTAGTCCAGCGCCTCGATGGCGGCGTACTGGCTGGTGGTGGGGGCGGACATGATGGCGTACTGGTGGAGCTTGGTCATGGCGGCGATGATGGGCTTGGGGCCGCAGACATAGCCCAGCCGCCAGCCCGTCATGGAGTATGCCTTGGAAAAGCCGTTGACCACGATGGTGCGCTCGTACATATCGGGGATGCTGGCCATGGAGACGTGGCGTCCGCCGTAGGTCAGCTCGGCGTAAATTTCATCGGAAATGACCATAATATCGGTGCCCCGCAGCACGCCCGCCAGGGCCTCCAGATCCTCCCGCCCCATGATCCCGCCGGTGGGGTTGTTGGGGAAGGGGAGCACCAGCGCCTTGGTCTTGGCGGTGATGGCCCCGCGCAGCTCACCAGGGGTGAGGCGGAAGTCGTTTTCCGCCTTGGTCTCCACCAGCACGGGGACGCCGTGCATTATGGACACCAGCGGGCCATAGCACACAAAGGAGGGCGCGGGGATGATCACCTCGTCCCCCGGCTCCAGGAGGCAGCGGAAAGCCAGATCTAAGCCCTCGCTGCCGCCCACAGTGACCAGCACCTGGCCCACCGGGGCGTATTCCAGGTGAAACCGGCGCTTCAAGTACCGGGAGATGGCGGCACGGAGATCGGAAAGGCCCGCGTTGGGGGTGTACTTGGTAAAGCCCTTTTCCAGAGAGAAGATGCCCGCGTCCCGGATATGCCAGGGGGTTTGGAAATCCGGTTCGCCGATGCCAAGGGAGATGCCTCCCTCCATGCCCTGGAGCAGGTCAAAGTATTTGCGGATGCCGGAGGGCTGGATGTCCTGCACCCTCTGGCACATGAGTTTGCTGTAGTCCATTATTCAAACACAAACCTTTCCTCCTGTACCTCCTGCACCGGGAAGATCAGGTGTTTTTCCTTGTATTTTTTCAAAATAAAGTGGGTGGCGGTGCCGGTGACCCCTTCGATGGTGGCAAGCTTTTCCCCTACGAAATGGGCCACCTCCTTCAGGGTGCGCCCGGAGATGATCACCGTCATATCGTAGGCCCCGCCGGACATGAGGTAGAGGGACTCCACCTCGTCGTACTGGTAGATGCGTTGGGCCACCCTGTCGAAGCCCTCCCCCCGCTGGGGGGTGACGCTCACCTCGATGAGGGCGGTCACGGATTCCTGCTGGGTGCGATCCCAGTCGATGATGGTCTTATAGCCTAAAATTACATGATCTTTTTCATATTGTGCAACCAACCCGGCCACCTCGTCCTCGGTGGCGCCGGTCATGGCGGCCAGCTGGGCGTGGGTCAGTGTGCTGTCGTTTTCCAAAAGCTGGAGCAGGTCTTTCATGGTGTGTGCCTCCGCAAAGAAAAATTGATTCTATCATTATATACGTTTGCGGCGCAAATAGCAATCCCTGATTTGTCCCAGGACGCACATAGGACGGCGCGGGGCGGCGCATACTATCCCCAGTTATGCGGGCAACCCAAAGGATGGTGGTATCAATGTCAAAGCGTTCAAAAATCCTGCGCGGGGGGACATTGGCGGCGCTGGCGGCGGCGCTGACGGCGGTGTGGCTGTGGTCCGGCCAGAACCCGGACAGCAGGGAGGCCGTAGGGCAGGTACAACTCCCGGACGGGCCTTTCGTGGCCCTCACCTTTGACGACGGGCCCCGGGCCGCCACCACCACCACGCTGCTGGACGGCCTCAGCCAGCGGGGGGTGCACGCCACCTTTTTCGTCATCGGGGAAAACGTAGCGGGCAATGAGGAACTGCTGCTGCGCATGGAGCGGGAGGGCCACCAGATCGGCCTGCATACCTTCCACCACCGCTCCCTGGCCCAGGTAAACGGCGCGGACTTCTACGTTGAGGTGGATCAGCTCCGGGAGTTCCTGTCCACCCTGCTGGGGCGGGAGAATTTCATGCTCCGCCCACCTTTCGGCATGATTACCCCCGCCAACCGGGCCCGGGCGGGTTCGCCCATCATCCTGTGGTCGGTGGACCCGGAGGACTGGTCGGATCGGGACAGCGACAGGCAGGTTTCCACCATTCTGGACAATGTGGAGGATGGCGGCATCATCCTGCTCCACGACATCTACCCAGCCAGCGTAGAGACAGCTCTGCGGGTGGTGGACGAGCTGATGGCTGAGGGCTACAAATTTGTGACAGTAGAGGAACTGTTCATCCTCCGGGGCCAGACGCCGGAAAACGGGAAGGAGTACCGCTGCCTGCCGCCTCAGGAGTGAGCGGCGGCCCTTACAGGGGCGGCGCGCGTTTGCCAAAGCCGTCCATCAAAAGCTCCGCAACGGTGTGGTTTTTTTTCCATACGGCAAGCACCCAGGTTTCCATATAGGGCAGGTTTAAGGGCAGCGCGTGCAGACTGTGGCTGGAGCCCACCACGTCCCGAAACATAATGGTGTAGCCGTATCCCATTTCCAGGTAGGTAAATAAGGTAGTGGTGTTACGCACCTCGATGATCTCCGGGGGCTCGATGCCTGCCCGCTTCAAATCTGACAGGGTTTGCTCGTAGATAATTGGCGCGTCCGACTTGGACACCAGCAGCAGCGGCGCGTCCTGAAATGCCGTGATATCTGGTTGGGCCAGCCGATCCGGGGGAAGCAGGCTTTGGTGGTAGACAAGAGCGCCCGCCCGTTTGGCGATGCGCCGCACGCTGTAGCCGGCGTCCGGATGGAACGCCTTGTCCAGGGTGAGCATGATATCGATTTCCCCCTGATCCAAGGCGACCTTGATCTCCTCAAACACGCCCATCTGGAGGCTGATCCGGATGTCCGGATCAATTTTCTGGATGTGCTGGTAAAACGGCGGCAGGAAATCCTGGTTGATCTTCCCGTCAAAGCAGCCGACGCGGACCGTCCGCCGGTCCGCCTTTGCGATCTCGCCCGCCCGACAAACGGCATCGTTCAGATCCTGGCGGATGGCGGTGAGATCCCGCTTGAACTGTTTGCCCGCCGCGGTGAGCAGAACCTTCCGGCTGTTCCGGATGAACAGCCGCGCCCCCAGTTCCTCCTCCAGCAGGGCGATCTGCTTGCTCAGCGCAGGCTGAGAGATGTACAGGGCCTTGGCGGCGCTGGTGAAATTGAGCCGCTCCGCCACCGCGAGAAAGTATTCCAACTGTGCCAGCCTCATGTCCGTTTCCTCCGTCCACAGCAAAAAGCGTACCTCTATTGTACAATTCCCCGCCCGCTCCCGCAAGTCCTTCTTTTCCCGGAACTGACAAAAACCGGGGCGGCCCTTGGCTGGGCCACCCCGGTCTGGTTGTCAGAACGCCGGATTACCTGCTGACGTCCTTATAGGTGCGGTAGGAAAACAGTGCCTCGTGGCCTTCGAACAGGGGGTTGCGCTGGGCGCTCAGCTCGAAGGTGATCTCGCCCTGCTCCATGTCGTACTCGGAGAAGATGGGACGGCTGCCCATGCGCAGATCCTCAAAGCCGATGTCGCTCATGGTGCCCTGGGGGGCGAATTTGCCAATGTTGTCAATGACGCCGTGGAGGCCCCATCCGATGACCACGGAGGTGGGATCAAAGTAGTCCACGCTGCCGCAGTGGCTGGCGATGTGGTATTTGTCCGTCTTTTCGTTCAGGTCAACGCCGTTGATCACATCGGAAATCTGGGCGGTCTTGGCCTCGGGATCCACGGTGACGCGGAAAGTACGGGTCTTGGTGGGGACGGGGAGCTTCATGAGGAAGGGGCCCATGCCGGTCTGGTTGTCAAAGACGGTGAACTCGATCTCGCCGTCGATGACGCCGTTCTCATCCTTGTTGGTGTAGCGGGCGTAGTGCTGGCCGAAGGTCAGGGCGTTGAATTTTTTGCCGTCCTCGGCGTCCCGCACGGTGGTGTACTCCTCAAAGCCGGTGAGGGTGCTGGCCTTGCCGCCCAGGATCCACTCGATCCTGCCGGTGGCGAAGTCGAACTGGTACACGGCGCTCTGGTCGCGCATGGAAACCAGCAGCTTGTCCACGGTGCCGTCGGCGTTGAGAGTGTAGTCCAGGCTGTTGGGATGGACATAGTCCTGCCAGCCGTCAGCCAGGGAGAATACGTCCTGCTGGCCGTTGTTGGCCATGACGCCCTGGTCGGTGCTGTTGGCGTAGTCCAGCTTTTCCACGGAGGACTCGTACAGCAGGGGGTAGTCGGTGGTGTTGATTTCCTTGAGCACCTTGCCGTCCTTGACCTCCTGGAACACGCCGGCCCACACGAAGCCGGAGCTGCCGCCGTCCAGGCCCTTCACGCCGGCGGGCAGGTTGTTTACCTTCTCGGGGGTGTAGCTGAGGAGCAGGTAGTGATCCTCGCCCAGGATCACGAACTCGTGCTGATCCAGATAGCCCTGGCCGTGGGTGTGGTTTTCCTCATCGTTGGGCAGCAGGGTCACTTCGTCGATGTCCTTGAAGTTCTCGTCCATGACCAGGTACATACCGCTGGAGTAGCCGCCCATCACGTTGCGGAATTCCTGGCGCAGCTCCACAAAGACGCTGTGGTAGACCTTATCGCCCACGGTCTGGGGGGCGAAGTTCTCCGCCATCAGCTCGCCCACGCAGCCCATGTTGCGGTAGTAGACCAGGTTGCCCTTGGTGTCCACCCGCAGCAGGAACTTGTCCACCGCGAACACGTACACGCCGGAGTTGGCCTCGGCCACCTTGCTGCCGGTGATGGTTAGGGTGGGCATCAGCTCGTTGACGGTGTGGATCTTGTAGGTGGTCTTGTCGCCCATGGTGACGGTGATGATCTCGTCGGCAGGTTCCATGGCCTTCAGGGCGGCGGGGGTGACGGTGAAGCTGCCGCCGCTCACGGTGAGCTTGCCGGAGGCGCTGCTCTCGGCGGAGGCGATCTTGTTGTCGCCGGCGGAGCTGAAGGTGAGCTTATTGCCCGCCACCATGGCGTTCAGATAGAGATCCTCGGTGTTTTTCTCGTCATGGGAAGCGGTGAGCACCACGCCGGAGGCGCCGTTTTCATCTTCCACCGTGATGTCCACACCGGCGGCGTCGGGCACCAGCTTGACGGCTGCCCGCTCGGCCTTGATGTCCTCGGCGAAGTCATAGTTGATGTTGGTGTAGTCGATCCCGGCAACCTTGGCGGGAAGCATCACCTTCTGGCAGAAGGCGGTGAGCACCACGGCGGCTTCGGCACGGGTGGTGTACGCCCCGGCGTCCAGCTTGCTGCCGCCCTCGCCGGCCAGCAGATCCTGAGCCTCGGCCCACTTCAGGGCTTCCTCGGTGGTTGCAATTTTATCACTGGCCTCGGCCCAGCCCTTCATCTGGGCATAGCGGCAGAGGATGGTGGCCAGCTGCTCATTGGTGAGGCCGTTGGTGGGGCCGAATTTGCCGGAGGTGTAGCCCTGCACCACCTTGTTGGCGGCGGCCCAATTTACGGCGGCGGCGTACCATTGGCCCGCTTCCACATCGGGGAAGCTGGCGCTGTCCGCCTGGGGCTCGCCCTCCAGACGGTGGAGCATGGTGACGATGGTGCCCCGATCCAGAACTTTGCCGGGGGAGAAGGTCTTGCCGGTGGTGCTGGTACCGTTCATGATGTTTTGATGGGCCATGTACTGGACCGCATCGTAGTACCAGTCATCGGCGGACACGTCGGTGAAGCCATCGCCGGCCGCGTTTGCCGCGAATGCTGTGGTGATCATCATGCCAACCACCATGGCCAGCATCAGGATCAGGGACAGGACGCGCTTGCAGTTTTTTCTCATGCTTTCGATCTCCTCTTCTTTCATTTTACGGAGCCGTGCGGCTGGGGATTTCCGCCGGTTCCGCTCTGTCCCCTTCATTATACACGCAGAGATCCCGATTGAAAAAATACCGTTTGCTTATGGGGCGATAGCCCCAGGTTATGATTGGAAAAACAGGCAGCGCCTGACGCTCAGCCAGGTGCTGCCTGTTGGTTCGGGTTTTGATTAATCCAGGCGCCAGATGTCCCTGTTGTACTCGGCGATGGTGCGGTCGCTGGAGAAGAAGCCGCTCCGGGCCACGTTCACCAGCATCTTCCGGGCCCAGAAGGGCTTGTCGCCGTAGTCGTGGACGGCCCGCTCCCGGGCGGAGATATAGCTCTCCACATCCAGCAGGGACATGAACCAGTCCTTGCCGGTGATGTCGGTCCAGAGGGCCTTCAGGCTGTCCCCGTCGCCGTACTGGGTGAGCACGGGATCCAGCAGGAAGTCCACCAACGGCTTCACCGCCGGGCGCTGGTAGTAGATTGCGGACTGGTAGCCCATTTTGGGGTCCCGGGCCTTCTGATCGTACAGCTCGATGACCCAGTTGCTGGACGCGCCGAAGGTGTAGATGTTGTCCGGGCCCACCAGGTCGGCGATCTCCACGTTGGCCCCGTCCAGGGTGCCCAGAGTGACCGCGCCGTTGGCCATGAATTTCATGTTGCCGGTGCCGCTGGCCTCTTTGGAAGCGAGGGAGATCTGCTCAGAGATGTCGCAGGCGGGGATGAGCCGCTCCGCCCAGGTGACATTGTAGTTCTCCACCATGGCCACATGGAGCCAGGGGCGCACCTGGGGATCGTTCTCAATCAGCTTGCGCAGGCACAGGATCAGGTGGATGATGTGCTTGGCCATGACGTAGGCCGGGGCGGCCTTGGCCCCGAACAGCACGGTGACGGGGCGCTCGGGGAGCTTGCCCGCCTTGATCTCCAGGTACTTGTGGATGACGTACAGCGCGTTCATCTGCTGGCGCTTGTACTCATGGAGGCGTTTCACCTGGGCGTCGAACACGGACTCGGTGTCCAGCTGGATATACTGCTCCCGGGCGAATACCTGGGCCATCTCCCGCTTCTTCTCCAGCTTGATGGCCAACATTTTGTCCAGCACCGCGCTGTCGTTGTAGAAGTCCATCAGCTTGTTGAGCTGGGCGGCGTCGGTGCGCCAGGACTCGCCCACGCACTCGTCCAGCAGGGAGGCCAGCTGTGGGTTGCAAACCTCCAGCCAGCGCCGCAGGGTGACGCCATTGGTCTTGTTGTTGAACTTGCCAGGGTAGATGTCGTAGAAGGGCTTCAGCTCAGACTTTTTCAGGATGTCCGTGTGAAGGGCGGCTACGCCGTTCACCGAATAGCCATAATGGATGTCCATGTGGGCCATGTGGACGATCTCCTGGGTGACGGTTTTGCCGTCCTTATCCTTATATTTGTTGGTCTTGAGGATGGACACAGAGGGATCGCTGTGGGCGGCCTTGGCCCGCGTGTCCAACTCCCGGATGATGGGCACCAGCTGGGGGGCTACCTTTTCAATGAAGGGCAGGGGCCATTTCTCCAGCGCCTCGGCCAGAATGGTGTGGTTGGTGTAGGCGCAGGTCTTAGACACCTGCTCCACCGCCTGGTCCATGGTGAGGCCGCGCCCGGTGAGCAGGCGGACCAACTCGGGGATGACCATGGAGGGGTGGGTGTCGTTGATCTGGATGGCGACGTGGTCGCTGATGGTTTCGGGGGTGCAGCCCCTATCAGCCAGCTCCTTCAAAATGAGCTGGGCCCCGGCGGACACCATGAAATACTGCTGGTACACCCGGAGCAGGCGGCCCGCGTCGTCGCTGTCGTCGGGGTAGAGGAAGGAGGTGAGGCGGGCGGGCAGGTCGGACTTGTCGAAGTCAATGCCCCCGGCGGGGGCGGGAGCGGGGTTCTCCACATCGAACAGGTGGAGGCGGTTGGCGATGCCGGTGTGGGCGCCGGGGACGGCGATGTCAAACAGCTTTGCCTTCACATTGCCGAAGCCGAAGGGCACCTCAAACTCGGTATCGGTGGGGATGAGCCAGCTCTCCTCCTCGATCCAGGGGTTGGGGGTCTCGGTCTGTTTGTTGTGCTCGAACTTCTGCTGGAACAGGCCGTAGTGGTAGTTCAGGCCCACGCCGTCCCCGGGCAGGCCCAGGGCGGCGATGGAGTCCAGGAAGCAGGCGGCCAGGCGTCCCAGGCCGCCGTTGCCCAAGGAGGGTTCCGGCTCCATGGCCTCGACGGCGGACAGGCTGTGACCGGACTCGGCCAGCGCCGCGCGCACATCGTCATACACCCCGAGGGCCAGCAGGTTGTTGCTCAGCAGCTTACCGATGAGGAACTCGGCGGAGAAATAGTACAGCTTGCGCTCCCCCGCGGGGGCGGGGCGGGGGTTGGATAATTCCTGAGTATATTGCAGCAGCACATGATAGAGCTGGCTGTCATTGCATTGGGGGAGCTCCAGGCCGCAGCGGGCCTGCGAAATCTCTGAAAGGCGGGTTTTAACGTCCATGGAATGAACTCCTTTCTAAAATAGATGCGTCCGAGCCGTCGTGAGCAGCGCGGATGGAGCGGAGCGAAGGCAAAAGCCCAAGGCCCGCGCAACGGGACTGGGTTATGCCTGAGCCGCAGCGAAGCCGCGCGTTGCGAACAGGCGAGGCGCAGGGACAAAATAGATGCGTCCGAGCCGTCGTGAGCAGCGCGGATGGAGCGGAGCGAAGGCAGAAGCCCAAGGCCCGCGCAGCGGGACTGGGTTATGCCTGAGCCGCAGCGAAGCCGCGCGTTGCGAACAGGCGAGG
>CAJTVM010000040.1 GCA_910579595.1 uncultured Oscillospiraceae bacterium | reverse complement strand
AGTACCCTGCCTGTATACTTTTCGTTAGACAGCAGCTTATTGAGAGCCTCTCGGTTCCACTTGGGCTTGCCTGTGGGAGAGAGGATACCCTCTTCCTCCAGCCCGGCGGCAATCTTGCCCAAGCTGTCACCGATGAGGTAGCGCTCGAAGATCCAGCGGACAACAACGGCTTCATCAGGATCAATGACCAGCTCACCGTCCGGGCCGGTGTCATATCCATAGCATTTGCGCTGGGCCATCTTGGAGGTGCCATCCTGAAAGCCTTTCCGTAGGCCAGCCCGGATGGACTCACTTTTTTTGATAATATTCATGGGAACCTTTCCTTTCACAAAATTAAAGCCACAGTGACGGAAATCACTGTGACTTACCGAATATATGAACTTTATATATAAAATTGACAGGCCACCTATCTCGTGACCTGTCAACCTATCCTGGTACGGGTAGTGGGGGTCGAACCCACACGGATCGCTCCACAGGAACCTAAATCCTGCGCGTCTGCCAATTCCGCCATACCCGCATAAGGCGGCGAGGAATCCTATCCCCGCCGTTTTTGCTTTTACCAAACCAGAGTGGCAAAATAGTCATCCGGTGTCTCAGCCCGCCGCATCAGCTCTACCGAGCCGTCCTCCTTCCGCAGCAGCTCTGCCGAGCGCAGCTTGCCATTGTAATTGTATCCCATGGAAAACCCATGGGCCCCGGTGTCGTGGATGACCAGCACGTCCCCGATCTCGATCTCCGGCAACGTCCTGTCAATGGCGAACTTGTCGCTGTTCTCGCACAGGGAACCCACCACATCGTAAACATGGTCGCAGGGCGCGTCCTCCTTGCCCAGCACCGTGATATGGTGGTACGATCCGTATACAGCCGGACGCATCAAATTGGCGGCGCAGGCGTCCACCCCGATATATTCCTTATAGATGTGCTTCTCGTGGACGGCCGTGGTCACCAAGTGGCCGAAGGGCGCCAGCATAAACCGGCCCAGCTCGGTGAAAATCGACACGTCCCCCATCCCCGCCGGAACAAGGATATCTTCGTACGCCCTGCGAACGCCCTCGCCGATCACCGCGATATCGTTGGCAGGCTGCTCCGGGCGGTAGGGGATACCCACCCCGCCGGACAGGTTGATAAAAGCCACATGGCATCCCGTTTCCTTGGCCACGTCGGCGGCGGTCTGGAACAGCAGCCGTGCCAAAGCCGGGTAATACTCATTGGAAATGGTGTTGGACGCCAGGAAGGCGTGGATGCCAAAATGTTTTGCCCCCAGCTCCTTCAGCCGGGAAAACGCCTGGGCCAGCTGGGGCCGGGTCATGCCGTACTTGGCCTCGCCAGGGTTGTCCATCACCTGGAAGCCTTCTTTGCTCTCCCCCAGGGTGAACACCCCGCCGGGGTTGAAGCGGCAGCACACCGTCTCGGGCACCCGGCCCAAAGTGTTGTAAAGGAACTCCACATGGGTCAGATCGTCCAAGTTGATGTTGGCCCCCAGCCGGGCGGCCAGCTCAAACTCCTCCGCTGGGGTTTCATTGGAGGAAAACATGATCTCGCTGCCGCGGAAGCCGCACTTCTCCGACATCATCAGCTCGGTGAGGGAGGAGCAGTCCACGCCACAGCCCTCCTCCCGCAGCAGCTTGAGGATGCCGGGGGTTGGGGTGGCCTTGACGGCAAAGTATTCCTTAAACCCCGGGTTCCAGGCAAAAGCGGCCTTCAGCGCCCGGGCGTTCTCCCGGATGCCCCGCTCGTCGTAGATGTGGAAGGGGGTGGGGTAGTTCTTTTTGATCTCCTGTGCCTGCGCAAGGGTTAGAAAGGGCTTTTTCATCTCTTTATCTCCTCGGGTGCGATCAGATTCACAGGGTATATCATACAAAATTTGCAGGTGATTGTCAACCGTCAATCATAGCAAGTTGTGCCCTGGCGCCTCCTGTGGTAAAATAAAAAAATTCTTTGCAGGCAGGGCATATCCCCGCCCAGATTGCGTTTTTATCAGTGAAGGGAGGCGGGAAGAATGGATGATGCCGCCATTGTCGCGCTCTATTGGGACCGGGACGAAACCGCCATCGCGGAAACCGACAAAAAATACGGCCCCTACTGCCGTTCCATTGCCCAAAATATTTTGTCCGTCCGGGAGGATGCGGAGGAATGCGTCAGCGACAGCTACCACAGCGCCTGGAACGCCATGCCTCCCCGGCGTCCGGACAGCCTGCCGCCCTTTCTGGGGCGGATTGTGCGCAATATGTCCATCAGCCGCTGGCGGCGGGAGCACGCCCAAAAGCGGTACGACGGCATGGAGAGCCTGCTGTCCGGGCTGGAGGAGTGCCTGCCCGACCCCCGGGGGGTGGAGGAGGCTGTGGAGTGCCGCGCCCTCACCCGCCGGATTGAGGGGTGGCTGGAGGGCCTGGACAGGGATGACCGGGCGGTGTTCCTGCGGCGGTACTGGTATGGCGAGGAGGTGCAGGCGCTGGCCAACACCTGGGGCGTCAGCCCCAACCAGATGGCCAAGCGGCTCCAGCGGCTGCGCAAAAGCCTGAAACGGGACTTGGAACAGGAGGGGATTACAGTATGACCCGGGAAATGCTTTACGACGCCATCACGGAAATCAAGGACGATCTGGTGGTGGAGGCCATGGAGACAGAGCCCGCCAAAAGCCGGGTGCGCTGGCTGAAATTCGGCTCCATCGCGGCGGCGGTGACGCTGGCGGCGGGCCTTGGCGCGGGGGTATTCAGCGGGAAGCTCCCCTGGTTGCCCATTGGCGGCAGCGCCGGGGGCAGCGGCCACGAGGATAACGGCTCCACCTTCATGTCCTACGCCGGACCGGTGTTTCCGCTGACCACTGTGGAGGGCGGGGGCGGCCTGACAGCGGAGCGGGCCATTACCTACGACTTTGAGGGCTGGATGGACGGAAATCCTGACCGGCCTTACTACGGCCTGCCGGTAACCGATTCCTACACCCTCACCAATCCCACCGGGGAGGATAAAACCGTCACCCTGCTCTACCCCTTTGCCAGCAGTCTGTATGGCCTTTCCTCAAACCTGCCTGCGCTGACTGCGGGCGGGATGGAGCTGGACACCGAGGTGCTGGCCGGAGGCTACTGCGGCGGAGCTGGAAACGGGTTTTTCTATGACAGCTCAGGATACGGCAACAATTGGACATACCCGAGGAGCTGGGTTGACTACCAGACCATCCTGTCCGATGGGAGCTATCAGGCGTCGGCCCTGGGGGAGTGGCCCGACCTGTCCCATATCCCAGTGACGGTGTACGAGATCACCAATCCATGGCTGGCGGGGGGGATAACTGGCGCCAATCCCTCGATTCACGCCAAATTTGCGCTGGACAACAGCAAAACCACCGTGCTCTCCTATGGTTTCAACGGCGGATTCAGCTCGGATGATGAGGGAGTCATGACGAGGCGGCTCAGCTTCTCCGTCCCCATCCCTCCGGTTGAGCCCGATTCCCCCCCGCTCTATTACGAGCGGGAACTGAACCAGATCCGCCGTATCATCGTCTTTGGCCAGCCCCTGTACAGCTTTGAACTTCTCGGTGTCCATGACGGCGCACCGGACAGCACCGGCTATCTGGAGTGGGGCGTGGAAATCGGGGCCAGCCTGCGGCAGTATGAGACAGACCTGGAGGCCGCCCTGCGGGCCGTGGCGGAGGATCAGTTCCAAATGGAAAACTGGAGGGAAACCGGCAGCTCCGCCCAAACGCCGGAATTTGAGCTGTACTTTGGCATAATGAAGGACTGCCTGTTGAGCCACGGCCTGCTGTCCGGCGACCCGGCGGAGCGCTTTGCGCTCGGCTGGCTGGATGAGATGGACTGCGTGTCTATGGATCGGGTGTTCTATCTGAAGGCCCAGCTCACCGTCCCCGCCGGGGGGAGCGCGGCGGTGGAGGCCAGCTTCCTGAAGGACGCCAGCTTCGACTACTATTGCGCCAACACGGAAAACAGGGATGTGTACGGTTACGACCTGGTGACAAGGCTGGGCAGCAGCCTGGATTTCACCCAGCAGACCGCTGCCGCAGTCAACACGGACGGCGTGGAGATCATCCGCCAGAACTTCGGCTTTGACTGGGAAAACGGGGTGGACACCGTCACCCTGGATCCGGTGGTGGAGCACTACTACCTGGAGGCGCGGCCCGCCGGGAAAAAATAACCCCGCGCAAAAACGCCGGGGCCTGCATCAACCGCAGGCCCCGGCTGTTCTGTTTTCCGGGCATGAAATACGAACAAAAATCCCTCACGGTTCGGGGGAGGGGGACGGGTTCGCGGCGCTGTCCACCAACTCGTACACCGTTTTCTGGCTGAACATTACCGTAACGGCGTAAACGTGTTCATAGCCATGCTTTGCGTACTCCCGGGGCATATCGAAATACTGCACTCCATAGGACTGGATGTCGTTTTTGGAGGTGACGATCTGGATGGCCAGGGGCGTCTCCTGATCCAACTCCATGGCGGCGGACTCGGTAAGGATGGAGGTGGTATACGACATGGAGGCCGTACCGCTGTCCGCAAGCTTGTCCAACTCCATAGATTCAAAAACGCCCTCACTCTGGATCGTCATATGTACGCCCTCGGTGATTTTGCCGAAACTCAGGGCAATACGGCCCTTGACGTCGGAGAAGGCCTGCTGGGCCTGGGCCTTGGGGGTCCATTCCCCGTCCGTCAGCTCGTAGAGGGTGAGCTGGACGCTCTGTACGCCTTCGCCGTCCTTCTGCTTGCCGCCGGCCTCAAAATCGAAAATGCGGTAGGAATCCATACTCACATCCAGCAGCTTGGCCAGCGCCTCCTCCTCGGCGGTGAGCTGGGCAGGCTGGATGGACAGGGACGTTTTGCCCGCCTTCCCGGCCGCGCTGCAGCCGCACAGCCCCAGCGCCAGCGCCAGGGCAAGGAACAGGGAACCATATCGTTTGATCCGCATCAAATCGCACCTCCAGCATAGAATCCCGTCGCTTTCTGGGATATCTGATCGAACCATATTATAACACAGCGGGAACGGCCTGTCTACCCGGCAATTTGATGCGCGCCCGTTCCTTTTTCCTGTCCGCTGGAAATTTTTGTGGATAAACCGCCAAAAACTGCCCATACTAACAGCACCATTGATAAGGAGGGAATCACAATGCCGAATTTAAGCGCCAAGGAACTGTCCGCACTGGAGGATCAGCTGGGCTTTGAACGGATGCTGTGCTGCAAGTACCAGGACGCCGCCCAGGCCACCCAGGAGAACGAGCTAAAAAGCACCTACAACCAGTATGCCGCGCAGCACAAGCAGAACTATGACACCCTGCTGGGCTTCTTACGATAAGGAGGACGGATCCATGAAGGAAAACGAAATCATCACCGACCTGCTGCTCACCGAGAAGAAGATGAGCACCAACTACAATCTGTTTGCCTCCGAGTGCACCAACGTGCAGCTGCGGGACACCTTTGTCAACCTGCTCACCCAGGGGCACAAGACCCAGACCCAGCTGTTTGAGACCGCCAAGCAGAAGGGCTGGTACAAGGTGGAGCAGGCCCAGCCCCAGCAGATTGCCCAGGCGGAGCAGAAGTTCACCAACCAGGCGCCTACTATCGAAGCGAGAGGATAACCGCGCGGGGGAGCTTGGACTGAAGCGAAGGCAAAAGCCGCAGCCGCGCAGTCCATCCGCCCCTACCGGCCCATCCCCGCATTGTGCTGAAACCTTAAAAATCTCTAAAGTCTGCCCCCGGCGTATGGAAACGCCGGGGGCATTTATGGTATAATGTATAGAATTTCAAACGGGGGAGCGATGCCCATGGAAACCGCCAACATCCTGATTGTCGAGGACGACACCGACATCAACCGCCTGCTGTGCGCCATTCTCGAGGGCGCGGGCTATACCTGCCGCGCCGCCTTCTCTGGCAGCGAGGCCCTTTTGTGGGCGGAAAAATACGACTACGACCTGGTGATGCTGGATCTGATGCTTCCCGGCGTCACTGGGGAGGAGTTCATCCAGCGTGTCCGCCGGGGCAAAACCATGCCCATCATCGTGGTATCCGCCAAGCTGGGGGTATCCGATCGGGTAAACGTGCTCCGGCTGGGGGCGGACGATTTCATCCCCAAGCCCTTCGACAACTCCGAAGTGCTGGCCAGGGTGGAGGCCCAGCTGCGCCGCAGCCGCCAGTTCGCCGTCCCCGCGGCCGATGTGCTCACCGCCGGGGCGCTGACGCTGGAGTTGGACAGCCATTCCGCCTCGGTGGACGGGCAGGAGGTGCCCCTCACCAGCCGGGAGTTCGACATTCTGGCCCTGCTGATGAAAACCCCCCGCCGGGCCTTTTCCCGGGCCCAGATCTACGAGGCGGTGTGGGGGGAGGACTATATCGGCGACGACAACACCGTGAACGTCCATGTCAGTAATCTGCGATCCAAGCTGGCCAAGGTGGATCCGGACACCACCTATATCAAAACCGTTTGGGGCATCGGCTTCAAATTTAACCTTTCTTAACCTTTCCTTTCAGGAGTTTTGGCCTTTCGGCGGTATGCTGTGGTCAGTTCAAAAAGAAAGGCGGAAACGCTATGACGGAACATACAGCGGTTATGGCCACCTACGGCCTGCAAAAAGCCTACGGTTCCTGTAAGGCCCTGGACGGCGTCAACATGATGGTGCGCCGGGGGGACATCTACGGGCTGGTAGGCCGCAACGGGGCGGGCAAGACCACCCTCATGCGCATGGTCACCGGCCAGTCCCAGCCCACTGGGGGCGAGCTGGAGCTGTTCGGCGCGTCGGGGAAGAATATGCGCCCGCAGCGCGCCCGCACCGGGGCGATGATCGAAATCCCCTCCTTCTCCCCTTTCCTCACCGCCCGGGAGAACCTCGAGTACTACCGCCTCCAGCGGGGGATTCCAGGCCGGGATTCGGTGGACGAGGCGCTGGAGCTGGCGAGCCTGACGGGCACGGGAAGCAAGAAGTTTAAGGCATTCTCCCTTGGCATGAAGCAGCGGCTGGGGCTGGCCCTGGCCCTGATGAACCACCCGGACTTCCTGATCCTGGACGAGCCAATTAACGGCCTGGATCCGGAAGGAGTGGCGGAGTTCCGGCAGATTCTGCGCCAGCTCAACCGGGAGCGGCAGACCACCATCCTCATCTCCAGCCACATCCTGTCCGAGCTGTCCAGCATCGCAACCCGGTACGGCTTTATGGAGCAAGGCAGGCTCATTGAGGAGATCTCCGCCGAGGCCCTCCATGATAAATGCCGTACCTGCCTGCGGCTGGAGGTGGACGACGCCTCCAAAGCCGCCGCCGTCCTGCAAAGCCAGCTGGGCACCGATAAATTTGAGGTGCTCCCCGGCAATGTGGTGCAGCTCTACGACTGCCTGGACGACCCCAAGCGGGCGTCCTACGCCCTGGCCCAGAACGGCGTGGCCCTGCTGGCCATGGAGCAGAAGGGCGCGGATCTGGAAGCCTATTTCCTGAACCTGATTGGAGGTGGGTCCCATGCTTAACTATATCCGCGCCGAATTCTATAAGGTGCTGCACCGGCCGTACACCTACATCACCCTGGCGGTGCTGCTGGCACTGGAAGGCCTGTTCGCCTCCATGTTCGCCTTCCACAACGCCCATTCCCTTGTCACCCCTTTTGGCGGGGCTATCCTGCCCATTGTGGAGCTGGGCACCATCGGCTTCTGCGTCTGCCTGCTCACCGGGGACATTGTGTTTGCCGCGCAGTACAAGAACTCCACCCTGAAAAACGAGGTGTCCTTCGGTTTGAGCCGCGCCCGGATTTACCTGGGCAAGCTCATCACCCAAACCCTGCTGTCCATCGTATATCTGGTGGTGATGATGGCCTTCTTCCTCGGCCTGTGCGCCGTCATCCTGCCCATGGAGGGAGGCGCCGGGTTCTATTCCCCCGGCGAGGCGCTGACCATCGTGGGCTACTTCTTGGCGGCGGGCCTGCCCCTGTGGGTCGGGGCCCAGGCGGCCATGTGCATGTGCCTGTTCCTGACCAACGGGGAAATGAGTAGCTCCTTCCTCTACGCGGGCCTGGTCTTTGTTCTGGACAATGTCCTCCAGATCATGGGCTTGCTGGTCCGGGGGCGTGCGGGGGATGTCCTGCTGAAAATCTGCCAATCCTTTCCCCGGCCCATGCTGGACGGGGCCAAGGCTGTGGTGGGCGACTGGGGCTATCTGGGCAAGGCGTGGACTGTAGGGGTGTTCTGGCTAGTGGCCTGCACCGCCTTTGGCCTGTACTGCTTCCACAAAAAGGAGATCAAATAATGGAGCGAGGTGATCCGATATGAGCGGGAAGAAAATCGCGCTGTGCGCCGCCGCAGTTGGGGCTGCGGCCCTGTGTGTGCTGGGCATAGCCAAGCGCAAAAGGTAAAAAAACCGTGCTTTCAGCCGGGCCGGGAGGCCCGGCTGGGGGCGTTGTGTGAGGTGCGCTGCTCTATGAAAACGCTGCTCGTCCTGTTTCTGCTGGTGCTGTACCTGCTGTTCTTTGGTTGGCAATGAGGTCGGCGCTGAGTATTTTCACCCCCCTGTCCCCGCTGCTGCAGGGTCCGCTTGGAATTTTCGGCCCCATCCTGCTGATTCTGCTGTGCCTCTGGATGGCCCGGGGCAACCGCTCCCCCTGGTTTGCCAAGGCAGTCCTCCTTGCCCTGCTGGTTCTGCTGCTTCTGATTATGTTCGGCTACATCTGACGGAAGGGGTGTCCCTGTGAAAACCGCCATCATCATTGTCCTGCTGCTGGTCATCCTCGTCCAAACGGCGCGGCAGCGCACCCTGGAGCGGGGCCTGCTCCGGGCCGCCCGGCGCATGAAAGCCCAGATTTCCGACGAGACCACCGTACGGCTGGCCCTGCCCTGCCCCAGCAAGGGGGCGGAGCAGCTGCTGGTCTGCCTCAACGAGCTGCTGGAGCTGCGCCAGCGGGAGCGGGCGGACTACCGCCGCAAGGAGCAGGAGCTGAGAAGGCAGATTGCCAACGTGTCCCACGATCTGCGCACGCCGCTGACTTCCATCCTGGGCTACCTGCAACTTTTGGAGCAGGAGGAGCTGCCTCAGGAGAAACGCTTGGAGTATTTCCAGGTCATTGAGGGCAGGGCCCGCACCCTGCAAACCTTCATCGCCTCGTTTTACGATCTGTCCCGCATCGAGGGGGGCGAGCTGCCCCTGGAGCGGGAAAAGGTGGATCTGGCCCGGGCCCTGTCCGACCAGCTTGCCGCGGCCTACGCTCAGATCGAGGAGGCGGGGCTGGAGGTAGAGGTGGACATCGCCGGCAGCCTGCCCACGGTGTGGGCGGACAGCGGGGCGGTGACCCGGATTTTCTCCAACCTGCTTACCAACGCCCTGCGCCACGGCACGGACACCCTGTCCGTCAAGCTGTACCGGGAGGGCGGGCATATCGTGTCCTCCTTCTCCAACAGAGCGGAGGATCTCACCGCCGAGGACGCCGCCCACGTATTCGAGCGGTTCTACACCGCCGACAAAATGCGCACCGGGCAGTCCACAGGGCTGGGGCTGGCCATCGTCAAGGCGCTGGCGGAGCGCATGGGCCACACCGCCGCCGCCCGGTGGGAGGATGGGTGGTTTACGGTACTGGTAAGGTGGAGCGTATAAGGACGGCTTCGCGCTTTTTATTTGTCGAATTTAATCAAACGTTAATGGGCCGGCGCTTTACGCCGGCCCTGATTTGTAGTATACTATAATTACGATTTGTCCATTTTGGCAGAACTCAGCAAAATAAATGCAAAGGAGCCGGTATTTATGGCTCAGCAGGCACAGTATCAACAGGCCCCGCCCCCCCGGCGGCGGGACAACGATTCTTCCCGGCGGCGGGACGGCGGCGCCCCCCGGAAGCGGGAGGAGCGCCCAGCCCATTCCGCCCGGGAGCCGGAGCGGGTATTCCCAGACCCGAAAACCGGCCTCACCACCGCCCAGGCGGCGGAGTTTCTGGAGCGGGGGCTGGGCAACGAGATGCCGGACACCGGCGCCAAGACCACCAAGCAGATTATCCGGGAAAACACCCTGACCTTCTTCAATCTGGTTTTTGTGGTGCTTGCCGCTCTGCTGGTGATGACAGGGGACTTCAAGGATATGTCCTTCCTGGCCATCGCCCTGGTCAACTCCCTGATCGGCATCATCCAGCAGATCCGTTCCCGGGCCACCCTGGAAAAGCTGTCTCTCATCAGCGAAACCCGGGTAAAGGTAGTGCGGGACGGACAACTTGGCACCGTCCCCGTCCACAAGTTGGTTCGGGAGGACATTGTGGAGCTGGGTGCGGGGGATCAGATCCCCGCCGACGGCCCGGTGATGCTGGGGCAGGTGACGGTGAACGAGGCCCTGATCACCGGCGAGGCCGACCCAATCACCAAGGATGTTGGGGACGAACTGCTCTCCGGCAGTTTTGTGGTGTCCGGCAAATGCCGCGCCCGGCTGGACCGTGTGGGCTCCGCCAGCTACGCCGCCCGGTTGTCCCAGGAGGCCAAGGCCGACCAGGGAGTGGGCCGCTCCGAGATGATGAAGTCGCTGGACAAGCTGATCCGCTTCATCGGCTTCGCCCTGATCCCCATTGGGGGCGCGCTGTTCTACAACGAGCTGATGGTGCAGGGCAACGAGTTTGCCGACGCCGTCCCCGCCGTGGTAGCGGCATTGATTGGCATGATCCCCGAGGGGCTGTATCTGCTCACCAGCGTGGCGCTGGCGGTGTCTGTCATGCGGCTGGCCAAGCGGGAAACCCTGGTGCATGAGCTGTCCGCCGTGGAAACCCTGGCCCATGTGGATGTTCTGTGCGTGGATAAGACGGGCACCATCACCCAGCCGGAGATGACGGTGCGGGAAGTCGTGCCTCTGGACGAGGAGTGCTGTTCCGCCGCCAAAATCGAGGAGATTTTTAACGCCTACTACCGGGCCATTGACGCGGACAACGACACCGCCCGGGCCATGGCGGAGCGCTTCAGCAAGTCCTCCCTCTGGCAGGTGGCTAGCACGGTGCCCTTTACCTCCGCCAACAAGTGGTCGGCGGTGGTATTCAAGTCCTACGGCGCATACGTGGTGGGCGCGCCGGAGTTTATTATGAAGGCCCGGTACGCCGATTTAGAGCACATGGTCACCCCCTACCAGGAGCAGGGCTGCCGTGTGCTGCTGCTGGCCCGCTGCGCCAACGCCCCCACTATGGACGGCGGCATCGTGGGCGGGGTGGAGCCGTTGGCCCTGGCGGTAATCAACAACCCCATCCGGGAGGAGGCCCCGGAAACCTTCCGCTATTTTGCCCAGCAGGGCGTCACGGTGAAGGTGATCTCCGGCGACAACCCCTCCACCGTGTCCAGCGTGGCCGTCCAGGCCGGCATCGCCGGGGCGGACCGCTTTGTGGACGCGGCCACCCTGAAGGAGCCCGCCGACTACGCCCGCGCCGTGCGGGATTACAACGTGTTTGGCCGGGTCACTCCGGATCAGAAGCGCAAGCTGGTGAAGGCCCTGCAAAAGGCGGGCCACACCGTGGCCATGACCGGCGACGGCGTCAACGATGTGCTGGCCCTGAAGGACGCGGACTGCGGCATCGCCATGGCCTCCGGCTCGGAGGCGGCGTGCCAGGTGGCCCAGGTAGTGTTGCTGGACTCCAACTTTGCCTCCATGCCTGAGGTGGTACAGGAGGGACGGCGGGTGATCAACAACATCCAGCGGGCGGCGGCGCTCTACCTGGTCAAGAACATCATGTCCCTGTTTTTGTCCATTTTCAACCTGTTCGCCGGATTCCCCTACCCCTTCGTGCCCATCCAGCTCACCCTCATCAGCGCCCTGACCATCGGCGCGCCCTCCTTCGTGCTGGCTCTGGAGCCCAACCATGAGATCGTCAAAGGCCGCTTTATGACCAACGTGCTGCGTCGGGCGCTGCCGGGGGGGCTGACCAATATCGTGCTGATGATCTTCATCGAACTGTTCACCTTCGCCTTCGCTTTTGAGCGGGTTACCCTGTCCACCCTGGCCACCGTGATCATGGGCGAGGTGGGCCTGCTGGTGCTGTACTACATCTCCCGGCCCTTGGACTGGAAGCGCTGGACGCTGCTGGGCGTCATGTCCGCCGCTTTTGTCATCGCGGTGCTGCGCTTCGGTTCCCTGTTCGAGCTGACGCCGCTGGACTTCCAGGCGGGACTGGTGATCGTGGTGTTCCTCATGCTCACCCCATCGGTGATCTTTGTGTTTGAAAAGTCCTTTGAGCTGGGCAGCGCCCTGCTGGCCGCGCTGACACAGAAGCGGGGTGGCCGCAGGCCCAAACGGGTGGCTTCAAAGCGGTAAATCAGGTGTCCGGCACAATGCTGATCACGGTACAGCAGTGCCGCGCGTGTGTCGTTTTGCGCTCACAGGGCACACGCGGGCGGCGTATGCCCTCGAGCGCTTGCACAGCAGCGAGGCCAGCCGATCTAAAATATCCACATTCTGCGGAGGATACCATCCTTTGCCGTTATGCGTCTTGTTGATTTAGAACCTGTATTCACAACCTCAATTCACCGTCTGGCCGGGTCTATTCCCGCCATGGCGCGTTAAATTTTCTTGAAATAAACGCAATGATTCCTGCGAAAATTTGCCTTGCCTGACGGGAAAATCCCTCGCCCATCCGGCGGTTTCGGCTGTGAATACAGGTTCTTATTTCCTCCCCCAATTCTGGATGGGATTTCCTCCAGAATTGGGGGAGCGGGGCAATTTGGCAGAGAACACTTTTGAGCCGTCTTATTCCCCCGAGAGCAATGCTCTTGGCGTAATTTTTTTGATCCTCAAAGACAGCAGGCACAGCACCGCAAAGGCAAACAGCACCAGCCCCATCCCCGCGGCAGCGATGAATCCCACCGGGACAGTAAACGTGCATTTGATGATGCCGACCCCGCTCAAAAACACAGCGGTCAGCGGGTTGATGATAAATCCGCACAGGGTCAGCCCGACGGCAGCGGACACCACCGTGGTGGGCATAAAGGACAGGGCGGTCTGCAAAATCAGCTGCCCGGTGGTGAAGCCCAGGGCTTTCATGATGCCGTAGTCCCGGGTTTTCCGGTTCAGCGTGGTGCGCACCAGGAGATACAGCACAAAGGCCACGATGACAGCGGACAGCGCCAGGATCGCCGCGACAATCACCGTCATCAGCGTGACGTAGACCCCCGTCCCGGCGTCCACCGCCGCCCGGGCGTTGATCACCGCGTTCACGCCATCCCCGAACCGATCCTTCAACTCCGCGTTAAAGCCGTCAATGTTCGTCCCATCGGAGAGGTTGAGGTAATAGCTGGCATTGGCCAGCGCCCCCAGCCGCTCATAGCCCGCCCGTGTGAGCAGGCAGTCCTTGCCCAGGTAGTTGGTGATCTGGGTGAAGCCTGTGATCAGGTAGGACGCCTGCCTGCCGTTGGATGTGATCTCCATCTCGTCCCCGATTTTAAGGCCCCGCTCCCGGGCATATTTGCCCGCCACGGCGATCTCGTTGTCGAATTTGGGGAACCGCCCGTCAAACACTATATCCGGGTTATTGACCTTTGCGAAATCATCACACATGGTGGCCATCAGCTCTACCCCGTCCACGTGCCAGACGTTGACCGTATTATACAGATACGCCTTTTCCACCCGGCTGTCCACCGATACCGCCGCCAGAAAATCGTCCTCGATGTCCGCCTGGACGTTGATACAGGAGTCCGCCGTCTCCCCCACGATCAGGTTGATGTAGGGCTCCCTGTTCCAAATCATGTTTTCGATCATCAGCCCGGAGAACACCACCACCAAGGAGAGCACCAGCAAGGTGGCGCAGACGGTGACGTTTTGCTTTGCCCCGGACAGGGTGGTTTTCAGAGCCAGGGCGCAGTCCAGCGGCGCTTTTGTTTGCTCCAGCGGGATGTGGTTACGCTTGAAATTGTGGGTGGACAGCCCCGCTCGCAGCGCGGTGATGGGCTTGATTCTCTTGATCCTGCGGGAGGCCAGCTCCACCGCCAGCGCCACCGCGCCGCACAGGATGGCCAGGGTGAGGGCGAAGGGCAGGGGCAGGAACCGCATGGCGTAGGGGATGCCCGTCTGCTGGATCATCATGGCGTTGAGCCCGGGGAACAGGGCGTAGGACAGCCCTGCCCCCGCCAGCGCCGCCGCCAGGGTCAGCCCTAAAAACTGCGCCAGCAGGGAGCCGATCAACTGCCCGGAGGTATATCCGATGGCCTTCAGCGCCCCCAGGTCCTTCATGTTGACCTGGATGTAGTTGATGATGTTGGACGCGATGACGATCAGGGCGATGATCAGCACGAAAAAGGCCATGGCGCTCACGATAGCCGAGCAGATCATCTGGGCAATGTAGCGGGACTGGCTCACCATGGCATAAGAATTGCTGACGGCCTGCACACCGGGGAATTGGCCGGACACCGCCGTTTTCAGGTTCGCCTCGAAGGTCTGGCTCTCCGACCTGTCGTTAAGCCGCACCGAGCACAGCACCGCCCGGGGGGCGTAGCCCAGCGCCTCCAGCTCCTCATATTTGTCCTTGGTCATGATAAGTTCCATCGTGGCGCAGTTGTGGGAGCCCATCATGGCGCTGTTGAAAAAGCCGCACACCGTGTAGGGCACCGGGGTTCCCCCGATGGAGAGCTCAACGGTGCTGCCCACGGCGATCTCGTCCGTCTTGTAGAGCATGGGCAGGTAGATCCCGCTGGAGCCGCCGCCCTCCTCCACAATTTCCGCCCTGCCGATGGTGCGGGACAGGGCGGTGTCCTTGTCCAGGAAGATCATCTCGCTGTTCAGTTCGCCGCCGTTGTAGTCAAAGCTGGCCACCATGTGCATACAGTCATCCAGGCAAAATTGGTCGGTGCGGCCGTCCCCCTCCAGCTCCCGGGTGAGGAACGCCC
This sequence comes from uncultured Oscillospiraceae bacterium, assembly GCA_910579595.1. GTDB lineage: Bacteria > Bacillota > Clostridia > Oscillospirales > Oscillospiraceae > Enterenecus. Next base: position 9,925 of record CAJTVM010000040.1, on the reverse strand, counting down.
GAAATTCCGGGGAATCGTTGTCCGCCGCCAGGGTGACGTGGCCGTCGTTAAGCCTGTCGTGACAGCGGTCGAAATTGGCCTTGTAGTCCATGGCCAGCATCAGCCAGAGGTTGAGCATCATGGCGGCGATGAGCATCAGCATCACGATGGCCGCCGCCTGGCCCTTGGCACGGCGCAGGTTGGAGCGGGCGATCAAAACGCTTTTTCCCATGGCTACCACCCCATATCCTGGAGGAACGCCGACAGCTTCTGGTGCCGCTGGCTGTCCCCGTGAACATAGCGCCCCAGTTGGCACTCGCCCAGGATCACGCCGTCCTTGAGGTACAGAATGCGATTTCCCCGTCGGGCGGAGCGCATATCATGGGTGACCATGACCACGCTCTGGCCCTGCTCGTTAAACCGGGTCAGGGTGTCCAGCACATCCAACCCCGTCTGGGAGTTGAGCGCGCCCGTGGGCTCATCGGCAAACAAAATCTCAGGCGAGTTGATGAGCGCCCGGACGATGCCCGCCCGCTGGGCCTCGCCGCCGGAGATCTGGGTGGGGAATTTTCGCTGGGTGTCCTCCGATATGCCCACCGCGGCGAACAGCTCCCGGGCCCGAAGGACCAAGGCCTTTTTGTCCCGGCGCGCCAGCAGTCCGGCGGACAGCACGTTGTCCATCACGCTCATGCCGTCAATGAGATAGATCTGCTGGAACACGAAGCCGCAATGCTCCCGCCGGAACACCGCCAGGGCGTCCTGGGACAGGCTGGAAATGACCCGATCCCCGAAGGTGATGGTGCCCAGGGTGGGGGTGTCCATCCCGGACAGGGCATACAGCAGGGTGGATTTGCCCGCGCCGCTGGCCCCCATGATGACGGTGAAGTCGCCCTTGTACAGCTCCAGGTCGATGTTTTTCAGCACGTGCTGCATGGAGCCGCCGTTGGAAAAGGCTTTGCTCAGCTTCTTGGTTTTTAACAGGATTTCTTTCATGTTGGGATAACCCTCCTTTGCGCCTTCTATTTTGAGGGTTCAAATCTTAACTGTCTTTACGCAATCCTTAAATATCCCTTAAATCCTGCGGCTCTGGGCAATCCAAACCACCGCCTTCAGCCCAGATGCCCCGTTTTCCAGCACCAGCCGTCCCCCCATTTCCTTCATGCAGTAGTCGGAAATGTACAGCCCCAGACCGGCCCCCTCAATGCCCCCGGCGGTGCTGCCCCGCTTGAATTTTTCCTTCAGATGGGGCAGCTCCGCCCCCGGCACCCCGCCGCCGCGATCCTCCACGCAGATGGTCAGAAAGCCGTCCTCCATCCCTGTGGCGACGGCGATTTCCGTCCCGGCATACTTATAGGAATTGGAGAAAAGATTGTCAAACACCTGCTGTAAGCGGAGCTTGTCCGCAAGCAGGACGCAGTCGGGGATATCAGGCAGCGCCGCCCGGTGCAGGTAGTCGGCGTTTTCCAGAAGGGCGCGCACCTCCCCGCTCTCCAAATCCGACGGCGTGACGGACAGCTCGTGAAGCTCCTCCAGCGTGGCGGAAAACAGGTCGGTCACCAGGGTGTTGATCTGGTCTGCTTTCTGGATGATCTGCCGGTAATTCTCCCTGCCCTTATCATCCACCGCCAGGGCAGCGCCCACCTCGGAGGCGGCCTTGATGCTGGCCACCGGCGTTTTGATGTCATGGGACAGCTTGGCCACCAGCTCCGTTTTCGCGGCGTTGGCCTTTGCCTCGGCCAGACGCGCTTTCTTCAGCTCGGCACGCATCAGGTCGAAGCTCTCGGTAAACGCCCCGAACAGGTTGTGCCGGTCCATTTCCAGCGGGATGTCCAGATTGCCGCCCGCCACACGCTGGGCAAACCGCTCCAGCTTGCGGAAGGGACGTACCATCATGCGGCGCAGATAGCAGAAATATCCTACACAGATTCCTATCTGCAAGATCATGGCCGCCGCCACAGCAAAAATGATAGCCTGCTTTTCTGATCGAAGCATACGCACATCGTCATTGGTAATGATAAGCTTTCCTACCGGCGTCCCGTCGGCCTCAACATCCAGAATCGTGTCTTTATGGGCGATCGCGGCATTGACGCTTTCGCTCAGCCCCGGCCTTGTTCGATATAAAACGGTTCCGTCAGCGCCCAGCACCACATAATCGAAACCAGTCTCATTGATATGCGCCCCCAGAGAATCCCAGTCACGCTGCACGGTCTGTACCACCTCGTTGACCGCGACCGTATCCTGGGCCCCCTCGGTTTGGTTGGGTATGAACAGAACCAGAATGGCAAGCTCCGCCGCGAACGTGAGGAAAAGGCCGATGAAAAAGACACGCCCTTTCATTGACCCCCTCCCTGGAACCGGTAGCCCTCGCCCCAGACCGTGAGGATATACTCCGGACTGCCCGGCTCCCGCTCGATGGCCTCCCGGAGCTTGCGGATATGCACGTTCAACGTGCCGTCCCCTGTGAATTTGTTCTCCCAGACCTGTTCGAACAGCTCTTGTTTTGAAATCATCCGCCCCTGGTTTTGAACCAGATAGGCCAGCAGCTTGAACTCCAGCGCTGTCAGCTTGGCAGGGCTTCCATTCACAAAGACCTGCCGTGTGTCAAGCTCCACGGTCAGCCGCCCGTCGGCATAGACCCTGCCCCCCTGTTTCCCGCAGCGCTTCAGCACCGCCTTGACCTTGGCCAGCAGAACGCTGAGGGAGTACGGCTTTGGGATATAGTCGTCGCCGCCGATGCTCAGGGCCATGATCTGATCGTCGTCACTGGTTCGGGCCGAGATGAACAGGATCGGGAGCTCCATGGTTTCCCGAAGCTCTTTGCACAGTTCAAAACCGCTTCCGTCGCCCAGGTTAATATCCAGCAGAAGCAGCTGCGCCGAATTCTCCATGAAAAAGTCCCGACAGTCATAAGCACTGTACGCTACGGCAGTCTTGATGCCAAACAAGTTAAAATATTCCGCCGTGCTGTCTGCCAGCAGTTTTTCATCGTCAATGATCAAGCAGTCATACGTCATCGTTGTCCCCTCCCGGTGTTCCGGTCATGTACGTGGAATTTTACTACTTGCTGAGGAGAATTTCAAGGGGAGGGGCGCTCGTCTCCGGCATCGTCGTTTTGAAAAGCTACGATTATTGTAGAACCTGTATTCACAACCTCGTTTTGCGGTTGCCGCCGTTTACGGCGGCGAGCAAGACGGCTCAAATCAAATGTATTATTTCCGAATTTAAAATTCGGGAATAATAATAAAACGCCGGATATCTTGGGCAATTCCTCCCCATTGCCCCCGCTGCCCAGGCAAATGCGGCTCCAGCAGTGCTCATACTTTGTCATTTATGTCATGACGGTGATAGGAAGCGTCCATTGCTCATCCCTCTTCTTTCTTTGGATGCTTCTATTCTACCGCATCCCACCAATTTTGCTGATTTTGTCCTGTTGGGGCACCAAATCCTCTATTGTTACCATATGATATTTCAGCTGCATTTTCTCACCGCCTTCCCACGCGCCGCCGTCAGGCCAAATTGTTGTTGACAGAACATCTTTTCGACATTATAATGGACTCCCAATACAACCGTTTTGTTGACATAATAAATGGAGAAAACTTACAAAACAGAAAGGGTGTCAATGTATGAAACCAGTGCGGCGATTGATCTCGGGGATGCTCAGCCTGCTTATGGTGTGCTCCCTGTGCCTGACGGCGCTGCCTGCCACGGCGGATGCCGCCCCCACAGGCACAGCCCTCACCGGATCCATCGGGCTGACGATACGCTTCGACCTGCCCCAGACCGCCGCGGGCGCGGCGGCCAGGAACATCCGGCTCCAGGTGAGCAGCGGCGGCCAGACCACCGTTATCCCCCTGCCTCAGGGAATGGATGGGGAAAACGCCTTGGATGCGGACATCTCCGTGTCCGTGAAAAATACCGACGGCGCGGTGCTCATCAATGAGAGCCGGGTGGGCTACTACGAGGTGGTGCTGTCCGGCCTGCCCGCCGGAGGAACGCAGTATGATCTGGCCCTCACGGGGGACGGCTATAAGACCTTTTCCCGCACCGTGACGCTGGACAGCTACAGCCAGCACATGATCGTGGGCACCGGCGACGGCACCTTCTCCCTGGGCGACGTGAACGGAGACGGCGTGGTGGATGACGGCGATCTCGCCGTCATTGACGCCCAATTGGGCCAGCGCATCACCACCCAGACCGCCGAGCTTGACCTCAACGGCGACGGCCAAATCGACATCACCGATCTGGCCTACGTCAACCGCAGCCGGAATGCCTTCGGACAGCCCCAGCTGCTGGATACCACCGCCATTGTCCCCCCCCAGCTGGACGCGGCGGGGCTCACGCTCAGCGGCAGCCCGGACGATCTGTTCCAGGGGGACGCCCCTGTCACCGTCACCCCCGGCGAGGGCAAGGTGTTGGAGCTGCCCATTCTGTTCAGCGAGGATGCCGGCGTGGTGATGAGTGAAATCCGCATTACCTGCCCTGACGCCGCCGGTGCGGTGCAGGCCGGCACCGCATTGGTGGAGCTGGCCAACGGCACTACTCTCACGATCCCTTTTGATGCCACCCTTCCACAGGGCGTACAGGCTGTTGGCCGGAATATCGGGGAACGGACGGTTTCCATCGACCTGGGCAGCAAGGTGGCCGTGAAAAAGGTGACCATCCAGGTCACCGCCACCGCAGGGCAGACGGGTTTTGCCACCGTGACCAAAATTGAGTTTTTAAAGGACATTGTGCCGGACAATCCCCAGAACGAGGCCGACAAGGTAAAGGGCCTCACCACTACCCCCGGCAACGGCCAGGTGGCGCTGAACTGGGGCTCAATGCCTAACGTCACGGGCTACATCGTGGCCTACGGCACCAGCTCCAACGCCCTGACCCAGACCGCCGCGTCCAATACCAATCATGTAGTGGTGTCCGGGCTGGAGAATTTGAAAACATATTATTTCCAGGTCACCGCCGTCAACGGGGATTGGACTGGTACCCCCTCCCGGGTGGTATCCGCCATGCCCCAGCCCAACGGCGTGCCCGGCGCACCCTCCAACATCAGGGTCACCGAGTCCGACCAGTCCCTGCGCCTGAGCTGGGGAAGCACCAAGGACGCGTCCTATTATCAGGTGTTCTACCGCACGGCGGGCGAGCGCTCCTTCCGGCAGTTCGGCGGCGATCTCACCACCACCGCCGCAACCATCACCGGCTTGACCAACGGCACCACCTATGAGGTGGCCGTCAAAGCGGGCAACCAGCGGGGAACCGGCCCTTACTCCGCTACCGCCTCCGGTACGCCGAAGAAGGAAGAGCTGGTCATGCCCAATCTGCCCACCGAGGACCGCATCGACAACAGCATGGTGCAGTCGGTGGTGATGGAGAATCCCGGCAACGTAAACCGTTCCCTGTGCCCCAATTTCACCACGGCGGACGTGATCGATAACGACGCCGCCACCTATTGGGTGGCCAACCAGTGGTGGGTGAGCAGCCGCTTCACCTACACCTTCAAAGAGCCCCAGGACATGAACTATGCCATCCTGGTGCCTTACCTGGGCGGAAACCACAAGTATGCCCTGAACACCTACACTGTTGCCGCCAAAAACAGCGCGGGAGAGACTATCCTGGCCCAGAGCCTGTACTCCGCCCGCTCCATGGATCCCAACAAAAACTACATCGTGCTCACCTTCCCCATGCTGGAGGACGTGAAGGAGCTGTCCATCTCCCTCAACGAAAGGGAGGGCAACGGCTGCCGGGTGAGCATCTCCGACATGGCCTTCTACAAGAGCGACTCCCTGGCAGAGGACGTCGCCGCTCTGTTTGCCGACGGCAGCTTCACCACCCTGCGCCCCGGCGTCACCCAGGCGTCCGTTGACGCCCTCTCCGCCCGGCTGGAGGCCAAGGCCGATTTCTATCTGGATCTTGCCCGCCTGCGGGACGAGCTGAAGCTGGCCTCCGCCCTGCTGAAGGGGGACTCCTCCGGCCTGGGGCTGGTGTCGGGCAGCTTCCAGAGCCGCAGCGCCACCAAGGACAGCCAGTACGGCCAGAGCGCCAGCGATTTCCAGCCTCTGGGCGTCACCGCCCGGGCGGGTTCTACGGTGGCAGTGTACGCCTCCCTGCCCACCGACGCACCGGTCTATGTGGTGCCCACCCAGTATTTCGGCGAGTCCGGCGTGTGGAGGGGCGCCCCTATCAAGCTGGAAAACGGCCGCAACTACATCTATGTGCCGAAAATCGGCTCCCTCACCGATGAGCGGGGCGGGCCGCTGTACCTCACCTACGCCGGGAACAGCCCGAAGGCCATCAAAATCCAGATCCGGGTGGATCAAAACGCCTTTACCATGCCTGTACTGGAGCTGTCAAACTGGTATGACATGGACGAGACGGCACGCCGCTACCACATCCGCGCCTACGTGGAGCAGCTCCAATCCCATGTGAACGCCCTGGGCGGAGCAAAGATGGCCACCGACATCCGCAACGTCACTGAGATCTCCACCCCCAGCGTCCTGCTGTCCATCCCCGCCGACCGGGCGCTGGCAGGGCTGACGGGCGTGGGGGCTGATGTGAACCGCATGGTGGATACCATGTACCAAGGTGTGCTGGCCTGGGAGGACGAGCTGTATATCGCCAACCAGGTGCAGGGCATCGTCCCCGCTGGTGGGGCGCGGACGGACGCTTACCGCTATCCCATGACCACCCGCCAGAATATCCGTTATATGCGGATGTTCGCCGGGGCCTTCATGTACGCCGCCGGAAACCATGTGGGCGTGGGCTACGGCTCCACCCAGGGACTGGTGTGCGGCAGGCCCGTGTCCGCCACCGGGGTGGGCAGCACCAACGGCCTGTTCGGCTGGGGCATCGCCCACGAGATCGGCCACAACATGGACAAGCTGGGCAAGGCGGAGATCACCAACAACATCTATGCCCTGGCTATCCAGGCGTGGGACGGCGCGTCCATGGTCAAGAACACCCGGCTGACCACCAGCAATATCTGGCCCGCCATCTATGCCAAGACCGCCGCCGGACGATCCGGCGCGGCCTCCAACGTGTTCGTCCAGCTGGGGATGTACTGGCAGCTCCACCTGGCCTATGACACCGGGGCCAAGCCGCTGGACTTCTACAACCGGTTCTTTACCATCTGGAAGTCCGGCAAATACAGTGGTTTCAGCTATGATGAGCGGGTAGCCCTGGCCGCGTCCGAGGTGGCAAACCGCAACCTCACCGCTTTCTTCACCCGCTGGGGCATGATCCTCAGCGACGAGGTAAAAAACACTCTGTCCAGCTATCCTGCCGAGCCCCGGGCTGTCTGGTATTTCAACGACGAGTCCTACGCCTACCGGCTGAATAATGGCGCAGCGTTCCAGGGGACAGTCACCGTTTCCTCCGCCGTCAAGGACAACGAGGTAACCCTTACCATTTCCGGCGGCAACAATACCGTTCTGGGCTATGAGGTGCGCCGCAACGGCAAGCCCATCGGCTTTACCACCGGGAACACATACACCGACAACCTGGGCGCGGCCAACAACCTGACCTACACCTACTCCGTCGTTCCCGTGGATAAGCTTGGCAACATGGGCGCCGCCGCTGCCGCTCCCGAGGTACGGGTGGCCTACGACAAGACCATCTCCGCCAGCCTCTATACTGTGTCCGCCGCCGGGGACGGCATCGAGTTCACCATGCGCGGCAGCGCCGTGCCTGTGGCCGGCCTGAAGGTGAGCGGCGGCGGCCTGGGCGGCTGCACCGTCAGCGTGAAGGAGAACAGCGCGGCGGCGTGGAAAACTGTAAATCTGGGGCCGGTGGACGGCACCGGCACTCTCGCCTACTTTGCCAAGCCCGGTGCCGCTGGAGACAGCCGGATTTGGCTCTATGACGTCTATGCCCTTCGGGTCACCGGCCTGCCCGCCGGGGCCGGCGTAGAGCTGCTGGATTACCCCGGCGACCGCATCGACCTCTATGAGGGGGCGTCCGTGGGCAGGCTGGCCCAGCCTCTCGTCTACGACGGCGGCGTGGTGCCCGCCGGGACGGTGGTGATTGTGGGCACTTACCGGGGCGACCCGGTGTACAATACCGTGGAGATCCAGGCCCGCTACAACACCACCGCCGAGGCCCAGGAGGAAAACGGTGTCACCAGCATTGAGCGGGCGGTGAACGGCTACAGCCTGCTCTACGCCGAGCTCCCCGCAGACGGCGCGGTGAGCGACACCAGCGATGGCTTCTGGGTGTTCGTTCCCGACTGGGAGGCGGAAAAAGCCCTCAATGCCAGCACTGGGGTTACCGCTGACGATCCCATAGAATTCCGGGTGGTGTTCTACCGCACCGACGATCCCAACAGCAGCGCCAGCCGCCGGGTGACCAGCGAGACCCTGTGGGTCAGCTTCCCCCAGACCGATACGCTGCCCCAGCTGGTGCTGACGGGCGAAGGCATCCAGTAAAGGAGGAAAAACCATGAAACGATTCCTTTCTATGCTCCTTGCCGCCGCACTGGCCGCCGCTGTGCTGGTGTGGCCGGCATCTGCGGCCGATCCTGCCCCTTGGGTCCAGGTGGACGGCCTCGGCACCGCCGCACAGACCATTTCCCTGCGGGGGCTGACCGGCAGTTATGACTCTATCCAGGTCACCCTGACGTTAGACAAGGCCCCCACTGGGTTTGTGTTTGACCCCACTTTGTCCAACGCCGACACCCACACCGCCAGCAGCATCAGCGGCAGCAGCATCACCCTCTATGTCACCTCCAAAAACCAGCTCAACCAGGGGGACGCTGTCCGCCTGGGGGTGCTGGAGGGAGCTTCGGCCTTTACCGTAACCTCCGCTTCCAAGCTGAAGCTGCTGGACTTGGATGAGGAAGGGATGAGGGAGAACAGCTACGGCACCGTAGGCGTGGGGGAGGCCGCCGCCATGCCCTTCACCGATGTGACCGAGGGTCAGTGGTACTATGATGCGGTGTCCTATGTCTACAGCCACAGCCTGATGAACGGTACCAGCGACACCACCTTCGGCCCCAATGGCACCACCACCCGGGGCATGATTGTCACCATCCTCTACCGCTACGAGGGTTCCCCGACGGCGGGGGCGTCCAACTTCTCGGATGTGGCCGCCGGACAGTACTATGCATCGCCGGTGGCCTGGGCTGCCGCCAACGGCATTGTCACCGGCTATTCCGACGGCACCTTTGCCCCAAACCGCCCCATCACCCGGGAGCAGTTTGCCGCCATTCTCTACCGCTACGCCCAGCACAAGGGGTTTGATGTCAGCGACCGGGCGGATCTGACCGCTTCCTTCACCGATGCCGGGAAGGTGAGCGGTTACGCCCGTGACGCCATGTCCTGGGCCAACCATGAGGGATTGATCAACGGTGTGACCACCACGACCCTCCAGCCGGGAGGCTACGCCAAGCGGGCGCAGGCAGCAGCCATCCTGATGCGTTTTTGTGAAAATATTGCCCGGTGATAGACAAAAACCTGTCTCCTGAAATCATTGGATTTACACTCGCAAAGAACCATATATAAAACAACAATATTTACGAGCAGTCACCAAAAAATAAACCTTTGTGACAAAATCCAACAGCATGAAAAAAACACGATTTGACAATCGTGTTTTTTTCATGTCCAAAAGGAGGCAGCGGCCATGCCGGATATGAAATTACCAAGCTATTTTTACGGCGACGAGGCGATGCAGTTTACCTACTTCCGCATCCCCTGCCAGCTTATCACCCACCCCCGGTTTAAGCACCTGTCCACGGACTCCAAGCTGCTCTACGGGATGCTGCTTGACCGTATGAGCCTGTCCATCAAGAACGAATGGTACGATGACACCGGGCGCGTCTATATCTACTACACCGTGGACGAGATATGCAGCAATCTGAACTGCGGACGGGACAAGGCCATGAAGCTGTTGGCCGAGCTGGACACCGGCAAGGGTGTCGGCCTGATTGAGCGGAAGAAGCAGGGCCAGGGCAAGCCCACCC
>CAJTVM010000039.1 GCA_910579595.1 uncultured Oscillospiraceae bacterium | reverse complement strand
GGCCTTCACCTCTGCCGGGCTGCTTTCGGCATTTCCTGAATTTGCTCATTTATAGATATAAAATCACCCCACTTGTTAGATAGTATACCACACTGTCTAACAAATGGGGTGCAGTTCATCGCCGCAGGGGGTGTTTTTACTTTTCTGAATTAGTTGTCTGTTTCCGCTGCCGTCGCGAAATGGAGGGGATTGGGGCGGGAAGGTGGCGAGTTTCAAGCTTTTTTTGGTTATTTTTTCTCTCGAGAAAAAATAACTTAGTGGGCCAGCTTGAACAGGTTGATATCGGTGGAGAAGTTGGACACGGAGTAGAGCACCAGCACCTGGTCGATGCCGTTATCCGCCACGTACTGCTTCAGCGGCATATTGTTGTAGCGCAGGTCGAACAGGTGGACCTCCTGAAACTCCTCCGCCAGGAAGGGGGCCAGGGAGTCGGAGTAGGAGTCCCGGATCACCAGCAGCTTCCCGCCCTCGGCGTCGGGGTTCTGGATGACGCACAGGGGCTGGTTGCCCCCCAGGAAGTAAGCGTACTTGTCCTTGACCTCCAGCTTTTCCGGGTGGTACAGGGAGCTTTCAATGGGCGTGCCCTCGGGGTAGCCGGTAACGGTGATATGGCCCTGGGCGCCGCCCTCGGGGATCACGGTGCAGATGCTGTCCGGCTCCACCCAGCCCGCCCCAGAGGAGGAATAGGTGGTGCCGTAAAAGCTGTCGCTGACCTGGGTGTAGGGCAGTCCCTGATAGCCCAGGACTTTCAAGTCTTCCGCCTGCTGGATCAGGCCCATGCCCTCCAACAGCGCCTGACCGGCTTTCTGTGCCCCCATGGTGGTCCAGTGGTGATCGGTGCGGTAGAAAGCCCCGCGGTCATTACCCAGGACCCATCGCAGGTCGATATATGTCACATTGTCCCCGCACAGCGCTTCGGCCCCGCTGATGGTGGAACCATCGTCCACATTGGGGGCGTTGGCGGGCAGCAGTTCCGACTGCACGAAAGTCTTGTCCGGCACCAGGGAGAAGTATACCGGCACGTCCAGGTTGTCCCCCAGGCTGTTCACAAAGCCCACCCGCTGGGAAAGTTCCTCGTCCGTGGGGGTGTTGAACTGGGCAAACAGGGTCTGCCCATCGGTACCGAAGTAGACCTTGTTGTTCTCCTGCTTGCCCAGCGTCCGCTCCGACAGGGCCTTGAGCTGGATCCACTGATCCCGCAGGGGGAACTGGTCGGTGATGTAATCCTCAAAGTCCTCCATGAACTTGCCTGTGCGCAGAGTGTCCGCCGTGGGGGCCTTGAACTGGGACAGGAAGCGGTTCTCCTGGTCGGAAAAGTCCCTGTCAGGCAAAATAAACTGGAAAATCCCAAAGCCAAAAATAAACAAGCAGAACAGCACCGTAATAAAAACAGAATATTTCTTACTCATAAAACTAAACCCTCAATTATCAGATTGGATCGTCGCCGTCTGGCAATCAAACAGATACAGCCCTAGCCGTCAGCGAGCTTAAAGCTCTTTTTGGTTACTTTTTCTCTCGAGAAAAAACAACTCAGAATCGGAAGTACAGGAACGGGTTGTACGTCCCGTCCACCAGATATGCGGTGGTGAGCACCAGCCCAGCCAGCATCAGCACCGGAAACATGACCTGCTTTGCCCGTTCCGGCAGCCTGTGCCACAGGTTCTTTGCCAGCGGCGTAGCGGCCACAATGCCGATCACCAAAATGGGCAGGTAATTGCGCAGGTAGTACAGGAAGTCCCCGTCCAGCGCCCCGGCCCCGAAGCCAAACATAGCGGCCAGGTACGGCCCCATGGCGGAGAAGTCCTCCACGGCGAAGATGGCCCAGCCCACGATGGCGATGACCACGCCGTAAACGTGGCCCAGCCAGCTGGGGGCCTTATCCAAATACTGGCCCAGCCACAGCTTTTCCAGGGTGATCCAGAAGAAATAGTACAGCCCCCAGATCAGGAAGTTCCAGCTGGCCCCATGCCAGATGCCGGTAGCCGCCCAGACCACCAGGAGGTTGAACACCATGCGGCCCTTCCCCACCCGGCTGCCGCCCAGGGGAAAGTACAGGTACTCCCGGAACCAGCTGCCCAGGGAGATATGCCACCGCCGCCAGAACTCGCTGGCGGACTTGGAGATATAGGGGTAGTTGAAGTTTTCCAGGAACTCGAAGCCCAGCATCCGCCCCAGGCCGATGGCCATGTCGGAGTAGCCGGAGAAGTCGAAATAGAGCTGGAGGGAGAAGGCGAGGATTCCCAGCCATGCCCCCAGGGTGGTGAGCTGCGCCCCCGGCGTGGCCAGGTACACGTCCCACAGGGGGCCAAGGGCGTTGGCCAGCAGCACCTTCTTGCACGCGCCGATGGTAAAGCGCTGCACGCCGGAGGCGAACTTCTCAAAGGAGTGGGTGCGCCGCTCCAGCTGCTCGTCCAGATCCTTGTATTTGATGATCGGTCCGGCGATGAGCTGGGGGAACAGGGTGACGAAGGTGCCGAAGGTGACGATGTTCTTCTGGCGCCGGGCGTCTCCCCGGTACACGTCGATGGTGTAGCTCATGGTCTGGAAGGTATAGAACGAGATGCCGATGGGCAGGGTGAAGGGGATGGAACCGCCGCCGGGCATGGGCAGGTCCTCAATGACAGGCAGGAAGCCCGCGCCCACCGCCGCCAGACTCCCGGCGATGAAGTTCCAGTACTTGAAGAACCCCAGCAGCAGCAGGTTGAATATCACCGACGAGGCCACCGCCGCCCGCGCGCCCCGGTCGTTGCCCTTCGCCTTGCAGCGGGTGACGATCCGCCCGTGGCTGTAGTCGATGGCGATGGACAGGAACATGATGACCACGTACACCGGCTCGCCCCAGCCGTAAAAGATCAGGTTGACGATGAGCAGCACCAGGTTGCGCCACTTCAGCGGGGAGATGTAGTAGAGAAGCAATACAACGGGGAAATAGAGGAACAGAAAAAACGGACTGGAGAATATCATGGGCAGTCACCTCGCGGGCAGATTTTGCGGCAAGAGGGGAAGCAGTGCTCCTGCTTCCCCTCGTCAACCGGCCTGGGGCCGGCGGCTTCCATTAAAACAGTGCGTTGAACTGGGCCACAATGGCGTCGCAGTTCTCGTGAACCACCATCATGACGTAATTCCCGTTGGAGACAACGCGGGAGTTGTTCTCCCAGGAGTCCATGGCGGCGGGATACCAGGCCCCGCCGGGGCCGTTGCCGTCGCCCACCATGTGGTTGATGCGGGCCTGGAAGATGGCCTTTACCCGCGCCACATCGGCGCTGTCCTTCACCTGAACCAGGCCGAACTCGCCGTTGTTCGTGGTCATCTGGCAGATGTACACCAGGCACTGTTCCGTGGGGACAGAGGTCAGTCCGGCGTAATAGCCGTCCAGCAGCCCGCCGCTGGCCAGCTCCAGGGGGCCGAGATCATACTGGCTGGTGACGCTGGAGTAGAACGACGACAGGTTCACGCTGGGGGCGGGAGTAGGCGTAGGCTCCGGCGTGGGGGCCGGGGTGGGAGTGGGGGTAGGCTTGGGGGTGGGGGCAGGAGTAGGCTTTGGGGTGGGGGCAGGAGTAGGCTTTGGGGTGGGCTTCGGCGTGGGGGCCGGAGTAGGTTTCGGGGTAGGCTTGGCCTCCGGCGCCTTGGTGGCGGGGGGCTGGGTGGCCGGGGGCTGCGTAGGATCCGGTGTGGGTTCGGCAGAAGGTTCCTCGGACGGCTCCGCCGAAGGCTCCGCGCTGGGCAGGGCCAGGGACGGCTCCTGGGTGGCGTCGGGGCTGGGGGCGGCGGTAGCCTCCCCGGTAGGATCAGGGGGGACCACGGTGGTCTGGGCGGCGGGACTGCCGCAAGCCGCCAACAGGGCCATTACCATGGCCAGGATCATGGGGACCAAACGTTTCATTATGTCACACACTTCCTTGTTTGTTATGTTGTTACGCTCCGCCTGCTCGCGGCGCGCGCCTTCGCTCCGTCTCGGGCAAAAGCCCGGCCCCGTTTCGCGGACCCAGGCTTTTGTTCCCGCTTCGCTCCATTCGCGCTGCCCGCAGCGGCTCCGCGCTTCTTATTTGAGCATTTCGTTAAACTCGCTGACAATGGCGTCGCAGTCCTCATGGTTCACCAGCATCACGTAATTGCCGTTGACCGTAACCTTGGAGCTGCGCTGCCACATTTCAACCTCCTCGGGATAATTGCCTGGGCCGTCGGTGCGCTTGGAGTCCATGCGGGCCTGGAAAATCTCCTTCACCTTGTTGGCGTCGTCGGCGTTTTTCGCCTGTACCATGGCCAGCTCGCCGCCGCTGAAGGAGATCATGGACAGATAGATCTCCATCTGCTCCAGCTCCAGGCCGGTGAGGCCGGGATAGTAGTTGTCCAGCGCGTTCTGGAACAGCTCGCCCATCTCGGCGTCGGCGGGGTCGGCCCGCTCCAGGCTGGAGAAGGCGTGCTCCTCCTGCACGGTCTTGGCAAAGGCGGCAAGATCCACCTTTTTGTCCTCCTGGCCTCCCTTGTCATTGGAGCCGCAGGCGGACAGCAGGGACAGGCACAGCGCCATCAGGGCGCACAGGGCAAAAATCCGTTTCTTTCTCATTCTTCTGATACTCCTTTGTTTTCATTGGCGGATGTTAAAACAGCGCGTTGAAGTCCTCCACGATCTGCTCGCACTCCTCGCCTACCACCATCAACACATAATTCCCCTGGGTCACCACCCTGGCGCTGTTGAGCCACAGCTCGGTGGGGCCGGGATAGAACGCCCCGCCGGGGCTTTCCCCGTCGCCCGCCATATAGTCGATGCGGGCCTGTGAAGATCTCCGCCGCTTTTGCGGCGTCCTGGGGACTTTTGGCCTGCACCATGGAAAATTCCCCGTTGTTCAGGGTAATCATGGTCATATAGATGACCATCTGTTCCAAATCCATATCCAGCAGGCCAGGTAGGTTGTTGGCCATGTCCTGCTCATAATAGGGATATTCCGGGGTCATTTCCGTCAGATAGGAGGCAAACTCATACTTTTCTTGGAGGGACTTGGCGAAGGCGGACAGATCCACCTGCTTTTCCTGACTGCCGCCGGAGCAGGACAGCAGGCCGGCCAGCAGCAGCGCGGACGCCAGGGTGACAGTGAGAAATTTTTTCATGGCTTGGAAATCACTCGCATTCCTTTTATAGTTCGGGAGCGCTTCCGGCGGCCTGCCCGCCGCAGTGATTGTGTGCCGTGCCGCGGAGGATTATGCATCTGTCCAAAAACCCAAGCGTGGACATTATATCACACGCCGGGGGAAATGGCAACTGTTTCCCAACCCGCGCCGGGGGGCCGAAATACGCTTCCGTAGGCAATACCCCGCAGGAGGCCAAAGGGTTGCATGGAATCATAAAATTTTTTGGAAATTCCCTTCCCAGGGCAGTTTTCTACTAAAAATTTACGGAAATTCAAGGGGCGTTCGGCAAAGTGACAGCAAAAAAGGTTAATTTTTTGACAGATTCGCCACATTTTCTCTTGTAATTTTTGCCGTAAGCGAATATAATGTCCGTGGTTAAGGGAGGATGTTATGCTCAATATCGTGTTGGTTGAACCTGAAATCCCACAGAATTGCGGCAACATTGCCCGCACCTGTGCCGCCACCCGCTCACCGCTGCACCTGGTGGAGCCCCTGGGCTTCGATATCAGCGAAAAGGCGGTGAAACGGGCGGGCCTGGACTATTGGCCCATGGTGGACCTGACCGTTTACCCCAGCCTGGACGAGCTGTTCCGGCGCAATGAGGTTTCCGAGCTCTGGCTGGCCACCACCAAGGCCCCCCGGGACTATTCCCAGGCGCGATTCCGGGACGGCTGCTGGCTGTTCTTCGGCAAGGAGACCGCCGGCCTGCCCGAGGCGTTCCGGGAGGCCCACAGGGACCGCTGCGTCCGCATCCCCATGCGGGAGGACGCCCGGAGCCTGAACCTGTCCAATTCCGTGGCCGTGCTGGCCTATGAAGCGCTGAAGCAGCAGGGCTTCCCTGGATTGAGCGGGGTTGGGGAAATGAGAAGCGCTGAGCTGCCGTGAGCGGGCGAAGCGTGATAGTGGCATCTCAATAAGTTAAAACCGAATTCACTTCAAGTTGTAAGAATGAAAGGAGTTTTTAGCATGAACTACAACAAGAAGACGGTCAAGGACATCGATGTGAAGGGCAAGAAGGTCCTCCTTCGCTGCGACTTCAACGTGCCCATGGCCAAGGACGGCAGCGGCGTCATCACCGATGACAAGCGTATCCGCGCCGCCCTGCCCACCATTCAGTACCTGCTGGAGCAGGGCGCGGCGGTCATTGCCTGCTCCCACATGGGCAAGCCGGTGGCCACCTTCGATTCCTACAAGAAGAAGCAGCTGGAAAAGGGCAAGGACGAGGCATCCATCACCGAGGAGAAGTGGAAGAAGTCCCTGGCCGAGCTGCGTATGGAGCCCGTGGCCAAGCGCCTTTCCGAGCTGCTGGGCAAGGGCGTGATCCTGGCCGACGACGTGGTGGGCCCCGACGCCCAGGCCAAGGCCGCGGCGCTGAAGGGCGGCGAGATCCTGCTGCTCCAGAACACCCGCTTTGAGAAGGGCGAAACCAAGGGCGATCCTGAGCTGGCCAAGAAGATGGCCGATCTGGCCGGGGCGGACGGCGTGTACGTGTCCGACGCCTTCGGCGCAGTGCACCGCGCCCACGCCTCCACCGCCGTGGTGGCCAACTACCTGCCCGCCGTCTCCGGCTTCCTGATCCAGAAGGAGCTGGACTTCATCGGCGGCGCCCTGGCTAACCCCAAGCGCCCCCTGGTGGCTATCCTGGGCGGCTCCAAGGTCAGCTCCAAGATCGGCGTCATCAACAACCTGCTGGAGATCGCCGACACCATCATCATCGGCGGCGGCATGGCCTACACCTTCTCCGCCGCCCAGGGCGGCAAGGTGGGCGACAGCCTGCTGGAAGAGGACTGGAAGGACTACGCCAACGACATGGTGAAGAAGGCCCAGGAGAAGGGCGTGAAGCTGCTGCTGCCTGTGGACACCGTGTGCGCCGACAAGTTTGCCCCCGACGCCGACAGCCAGGTGGTCAAGGCCGGCGAGATTCCCGACGGCTGGCAGGGCCTGGACATCGGCCCCGAGACCGTGAAGCTGTACTGCGACGCCGTGGCCGACGCGGGCACCGTCATCTGGAACGGCCCCATGGGCGTGTTCGAGTTTGAGAAGTTCGCCGCGGGCACCAAGGCCGTGGCCGAGGCGCTCTCTAAGACCAGCGCCATCACCATCATCGGCGGCGGCGACAGCGCGGCGGCGGTGCAGCAGCTGGGCTATGCCGATAAGATGAGCCACATCTCCACCGGCGGCGGTGCCTCCCTGGAGTTTATGGAGGGCAAGGAGCTGCCGGGAGTTGCCTGCCTGCTGGATGCGTAACACATAGCGCACCCGAGAGGATTATAGAGATTCTAAGAGAAAACCATCCATTTCTACTTTATTGGAAGGAGTCCCAACCATGAATCTGAAGTACCGTAAGACAATCATCGCCGGCAACTGGAAGATGAACAAGACCCTCACCGAGACCAAAGCCTTTGCCGAGGCCATCAAGCCCCAGCTGGGCCGCCACAAGTGGTGCGAGGTGGTGCTGTGCGTCCCCGGTGTGAACATCCCCGGGGCGGTGCGCCTGTTCAAGGATACCCGTGTGTCCATCGGCGGCGAGACCTGCCACTATGAGGCCTCCGGCGCGTTCACCGGCGAGGTTACTGTGGAAATGCTCAAGGACGTGGGCGCCAAGTACGTGATCATCGGCCACTCTGAGCGCCGCCAGTACTACAACGAGACCGACTTCACCGTGAACAAGAAGGTCCACGCCGCCCTGGAGGCGGGCCTGCGCCCCATCGTGTGCGTGGGCGAGAGCCTGGAGCAGCGTGAGCTGGGCGTCACCGAGGAGCTGATCTCTTACCAGGTGAAGGTGGCCCTGGCCGGGCTGACCGACACCCAGGTCCGCCGGGTGGTCATCGCCTATGAGCCCATCTGGGCCATCGGCACCGGCAAGACCGCTACCGCCGAGCAGGCCGGCGCGGTGTGCACCCATATCCGCACCATTATCCGCAAGCAGTATGGCGCCCGGGTGGCCCGTGCGGTCACCATCCAGTATGGCGGCTCCATGAACGCCAAGAACGCCCACGAGCTGCTGGCCCAGCCCGACATCGACGGCGGCCTCATCGGCGGCGCGGCCCTGAAGCCCGACGACTTCATGGCCATCATCAACGCGGCGAATCAGGAATAAGGAGCGCTGAGCCGTCGTGAGCAGCGCGGATAGACCGGAGCGTGGGCGAGCGATGGGGCACGCAGTGCCCCAGAGACCAGCCCGAGCCGCAGGGAAGCCGCGCGCTGCGAACAGGCGAAGCGTGACAGCGCCGCCGCAGGCGAAAGCTCACTCATTTTGCTGCGGCTCCATTCCCCACGGAGCGGCAGGACAAGAGGTAATTGAATGAAAACACCTACCACACTCATTATCATGGACGGCTTTGGCCTGTCCCCCTCCACGGCGGTGGGAGACAACGCCATCAAGGCCGCCAATACCCCCAATCTGGATAAGATTTTCGCCGAGAACCCCTGCTGCAAGCTCTCCGCCTCCGGCATGGACGTGGGCCTGCCCGACGGGCAGATGGGCAACAGCGAGGTGGGCCACACCAACATCGGCGCGGGCCGGGTGGTGTTCCAGGATCTGCCCAAGATCACCAAGGCCATCCAGGACGGGGATTTCTTTGAGAACCCCGCCTACAAGGACGCCATGCTGGCGGCGAAAAACGCCGGGAAGGCCGTCCACATCTATGGCCTGATGTCAAACGGCGGTGTCCACAGCCACATCACCCATATCCAGGCGGCGGTGAAGATGGCCCACGATCTGGGCTGTCCCAAAATCTTTGTCCACTGCTTCATGGACGGACGCGACGTGCCCCCCACCTCCGGCAAGGGCTTTGTGGCCGAGATGAAGGAGACCTGCGACCAGTACGGGGCCCAGATCGCCACCATTTCCGGGCGCTATTACGCCATGGACCGGGACACCAACTGGGACCGGGTGGAGCGCTCCTACAAGGCCATGGTGTATGGCGAGAGCGAGCAGCGCTTCATTGGCGACCCCGTGGGGGCCATGCAGGCCAGCTATGACGCGGGGGTCACCGACGAGTTCGCCGTCCCCGTCATCACCGCGGAGAACGCCGGGATCGGCGAGGGCGACTCCATCATCTTCATGAACTTCCGCCCCGACCGCGCCCGTGAGATCACCCGCACCTTCGTGGATCCCGATTTCACCGGCTTTGAGCGGAAAAAGGGCTTTTTCAAGGTGAACTACGTGTGCACCACGTCCTACGACGCGTCCATGCCCAACGTGGCCGTCGCCTTCCCTAAGGAGAGCTTGGACAACATCTTCGGCGAGTATATCGCCCAGCAGAACATGACCCAGCTGCGCATCGCCGAAACCGAGAAGTATGCCCATGTCACCTTCTTCTTCAACGGCGGCGTGGAGACCGTGTTCCCCGGCGAGGACCGGTGCCTGATCCCCTCCCCAAAGGTGGCCACCTACGATTTGCAGCCCCACATGAGCCAGCCCGAGGTCACCGCCGAGGCCGTCAAGCGCATTGAGAGCGGCAAGTACGATGTGGTGATCCTGAACTTCGCTAACTGCGACATGGTGGGCCATACCGGCGTGTTTGACGCCGCCGTGAAGGCCGCCGAAGCGGTGGACAGCGGCGTGGCCCAGGTGGTTGCCGCCACGGCGAAGATGGGCGGCGTGTCCATCATCACCGCCGACCACGGCAACGCCGAGCACATGGTGGAGGAGGACGGTTCCCCCTTCACCGCCCACACCACCAACCTGCTGCCCTGCTGTGTGGTGGGCGCGGATGTACGCCTGCGGGACGGCCGCCTGGCCGACCTGGCTCCCACCATGCTGGACCTGATGGGCCTGAAGCAGCCCGCCGAGATGACGGGCCAGACCCTGATCACAAAGTAAAACACCCTCACAGAAAGGAGTCTGCCCCATGCCGAGTGAGAAAGAAATCATCATTGTCCAAAAGGCCACTGTGTATGACTTGATGCGCATCATTAAAGAAAATCCCGACAAGTCATATACCGTTGAGGAGTTGGAGCAGTTGCTCCATGCCTATATCCGAGGTGTTGAAAAATAACACATCCAGTTGTGTCCCTTGAGGTATGTACCTCTTAAACTTATACCCTTTGACATTTTGAAAGGAGCTTGATTCCCATGAAACAGATGCTTGAGATCGTTGATGTCCTTGGCCGTGAAATTATCGACTCCCGGGGCAACCCCACCGTAGAGGTGGAGGTCGTTCTGGAGGACGGCACCATGGGCCGCGCCGCGGTTCCCTCCGGCGCTTCCACCGGCGTACACGAGGCCTGCGAGCTGCGTGACGGCGACAAGGGCCGTTACCTGGGCAAGGGCGTGGAGAAGGCCGTGGCCAACGTGAACACTGAGATCGCCGAGTGCCTCATCGGCATGAACGCCCTGGACCAGGTGTCCATCGACAGGGCCATGATCGATCTGGACGGCACCCCCAACAAGGGCCGTCTGGGCGCTAACGCCATCCTGGGCGCCTCCCTGGCCGTGGCCAAGGCCGCTGCCGAGAGCCTGGGCACCAGCCTGTACAACTATATCGGCGGCGTCAACGCCAAGACCCTGCCCGTCCCCATGATGAACATCCTCAACGGCGGCGCCCACGCCACCAACAATGTTGAGATCCAGGAGTTCATGATTATGCCCGTGGGCGCTCCCACCTGGAAAGAGGCCCTGCGCCGCTGTGCCGAGGTGTTCCACCAGCTGAAAAAGACTCTGAAGGAGAACGGCACTCCCGCCGCCGGTGTGGGCGACGAGGGCGGCTACGCTCCCAACCTGAAGAAGGATGAGGACGCCCTGAAGGTCATCGTGCAGGCCATTGAGGAGGCCGGCTTCAAGCCCGGCGAGGACTTCATGATCGCCATCGACGCCGCCTCCTCCGAGTGGTGGAACGACGAGGAGAAGTGCTATATCCAGCCCAAGTCCGGCAAGAAGCTGACCCAGCAGCAGCTGGTCAATATGTGGAAGAAGTTTGCTGACACCTATCCCATCATCTCCCTGGAGGACGGCATGGCCGAGGATGACTGGGAGGGCTGGGCCATGCTGACCAAGGCCATCGGCAATAAGGTCCAGCTGGTGGGCGACGACCTGTTCGTCACCAACGTGGCCCGCCTGTCCGACGGCATCGCCAAGGGCGTGGGCAACGCCATCCTCATCAAGGTCAACCAGATCGGCACCCTGACCGAGACCCTGGACGCCATCCAGATGGCCAACCGCGCCGGCTACACCGCCATCGTGTCCCACCGCTCCGGCGAGACCGAGGACGCCACCATCGCCGACATCGCCGTGGCCACCAACGCCGGCCAGATCAAGACCGGCGCTCCCAGCCGCACCGACCGCGTGGCCAAGTACAACCAGCTGCTGCGCATCGAGGAGGAGCTGGGCGATGCCGCGCAGTACTTGGGCCGGGACGCGTTCTTCAACCTGAAGTAAGCGAAACACGGAACCGTTTGAGGGCGCCCAGCCCCGGGGCCCCCATCGAAGCCCAGCGAAAGCGGGTTCGATGGGGAAAGGCGGAACAGCGAAATGAGTGAGCTTTCGCCGGCAGGCGGAAGCGAAGGATATGGAGCTTGTGACGCTGCGGGCGATGCCGCGCAGTACTTGGGCCGGGACGCGTTCTTCAACCTGAAGTAAGCCACATCAGAATAAAACGCGCAAAGCGTCCGGCGGACTTGCCCGCCGGACGCTTTTTACGGCTGGGGGCAGCCGGCGCGTCAAAAGAACCTTGTGTTTGGGGCCTGCCTGTAGTAAAATAGGGACGTGAAAATGATTGCTTCGGAGGGATGAGATGAACATTTATGAGGAAGTCCCGGTGCTGGAAAGCGGCAGGTTTTTGCTGCGGCAGGTGGAGGACAAGGATTGCGGCGATCTGCTGCGGGTTTACAGCGACAAGAACGCCCTGCCATTTTTCAACAGCGACAATTGCGATGGCGACAATTTTTACTATGCCACACGGGAAAGGATGGCGGAAGCCCTGGGCTTTTGGCGGCTTTCCTATGAAAACGGCTGGTTTGTCCGGCTGGCCATCGTTGACAAAAGGGCGTCCTGCGTGGTTGGCACCATCGAGCTGTGCCTGCGGGCCTCCGAGGACGCGTTCGATCACATGGGAATCCTGCGGATTGACGTGCGGAGCGACTATGAGCGGGAGGATCTGCTGTACGAGGCCGCTGCCCTGATCACGCCCCATATCCCCGGGCTGCTGGGCTGTCAAGGGATTCTCACAAAGGTGCCTATTTACGCGGTGGAGCGGATGAAGGCGATGGAAAAGGTGGGGTTTTCCAAGTCGGAGCACCTTCTCATAGGCAAGTCCGGGTATGCTTACGACGGCTATTGGGTGATGCAATAATTTTGGTGCACTTATACGGGAGAATACCGCAAAACTCTACTTGTATTTTCCATCAAAATAGAATACAATATAGAGTTGAATGAGACAGATCGGAGCCGTCTCACGGCGGACCGCCGACTTGCACCAATCAGGTTCCAAGAAAGGAAGGTTCCTATGAAGATACAAACGGAAAAGGGCCGCGTCCAGCTCACCAGCGATGTGTTTTCCAACCTCACCGGCGCGGTGGCCACCAGCTGCTATGGGGTGAAGGGCATGGCTTTCCGCTCCAAAACCGACGGGCTGGTCCACCTGCTGCGCAGGGAGTCCATGTCCAAGGGCGTGAAGATTATCTACAACGACGACCAGTCCATCTCCATCGATCTCCACATCATTGTGGACAACGGGGTGAATCTGGTGGCGGTAGGCCGCTCCATCCAGAGCGAGGTCAAGTACAATGTCCACCGCCTCACCGGCGTGGAGGTGCGCAGCGTCAACGTCTGCGTGGACTCCATGGTGATCGGCTAAACCCCAGAAAGAGAGGATTATCCGAATATGGTAGATATCATTGACGGCGCGCTGTTCCAGCGCATGGTGATCCACGCCTCCGCGTCCATCAACGCCCAGAAGCAGGCCATCAACGAGCTGAACGTGTTCCCCGTCCCCGATGGGGACACCGGCACCAATATGTCCCTGACCATCGGTACCGCCGCCGCCGAGGCGAAGAAAAAGCCCGCCCAGGCCGTGGGGCAGGCCGCGTCCATCGCCGCCTCCGCCCTGCTCCGGGGGGCGCGGGGCAACTCCGGCGTGATTTTGTCCCTGCTGTTCCGGGGGATGTCCAAGGCCCTCAAGGAGCATGAGCGTGCTGACGGCGGGATCTTCGCCGCCGCCCTCAGCGAGGGTGTGTCCTCCGCCTACAAGGCGGTGATGAAGCCTGCCGAGGGCACCATCCTCACCGTGTCCCGGCTGGCCTCCGTCAAGGCGGTGGAGACTGCCCACCAGTGCAACAGCGTGGAGGCGGTGCTGGAGGCCGCCATAGCCGAAGGGCAGATCGCGCTGGCCGATACCGTCAACCTGAACCCGGTGCTGAAAAAGGCCGGGGTGGTGGACGCGGGCGGCAAAGGGTTCCTGATCATCCTCCAGGGAATGCTGGACGAGCTGCGGGGGGTAGACGCCCCGGCGGCGGAGGACGATGCCCCCGCTGTGAAGGAGTCCGCCGATTTTGCCGCGTTGACCGACGAGGAGATCACCTTCACCTTTGACACGGTGTTTATCGTGCGTAAGACGAAGGCCTGCTCCATTGAGCCGTTCCGCACCTATCTGAACAGCATCGGCGACAGCCTGGTTATCGGTGAGGACGACGAGGCGTTCAAGGTTCATGTCCACACCGACATCCCCGGCGCGGCCCTTTCCGAGGCCCAGAAATACGGCACGCTGGAGCTGGCCAAGATCGAGAATATGCGCACCCAGTACGAAGATATGGCGGCGGGCAAGAAGCCCCAGAGCACCGACGATCTGGAGCAGATCGAGGCGGAGCTGGAGGCTCAGGAGGAGCAGGGCGATGCCATGGCCCCTCCGGAAAAAAAGTTCGGCGTGGTGGCGGTAAGCGCCGGCGCCGGTATGGCCTCCGTATTCAAGGATCTGGGTGTGGACGGGGTGATTTCCGGTGGCCAGACCATGAATCCCTCCACCGAGGACATCCTGAAGGAGATTGCCCGCACCCCCGCCGAGGTGGTGTTTGTGCTGCCCAATAACAAAAACATCATTATGGCCGCAGAGCAGTGCGTGGGCCTCCTTGAAGGCAAGGAGATCGTGGTGGTTCCCACCCGCACTGTGCCCCAGGGCATTGCCGCCATGCTGGTGATGGACCCCGAGGGGGAAACGGTGGCCAACATTGCCGCCATGGATGAGGCCCGTCAGAACGTGCGCACTTCCGAGATCACCTATGCCGCCCGGGATTCTGACTTTGACGGCTTCGAGATTCACGAGGGGGATTACATGGCCCTGGCGGACGGGCAGCTGTTTGGCACCGACCAGGCCATCAGCGCCCTGCTGGAGCGGCTGGCCCAGGCGGACAGCCAGCAGCAGGCGGAGTTTATCAGTATTTTCTACGGCGAGGACGTCACCGAGGAGCAGGCCCAGGAGGCCCTGGACATCTTCCAGAAGCAGTGCCCTGACGCCGAGATCACCCTGCTGGCCGGGGGCCAGCCAGTGTACTACTATATGATTTCCGCAGAATAACGTACTTTTTCATGAAAGAAAAAGTACGCAAAAAGGATTGTATGCTCTCTTGCGGCCTGCCCGCCTCTGTTCCATTTGTGTCCGGCGGTGGAACAGAGGCGGAAGGAAGATAACCATTAAGATATAAAAAGCACCCGGTTTCGGCGAAACCGGGTGCTTTTGTATGTAGTCGGCTGTTAAATATCGCCCTCCATGGGGTAGTCCGGGCCAAACTGGAGATCGTCCACGGGACGCACATCCCGAAGCTCCGGATCGGGATCGGGGGCATTGGTCATGGTGGACCGGCCATTGAGGCGGCCGCCGTCCTCCACCACCAGGGAGGCGGTGGCCACGTCGCCGATGAGGGTGCCGGTCTGCTCCAGGCGCATATGCTCCCGGGCGGTGACGTTGCCCTCTACCTTTCCGGCAACCCGGACCACATCGGCGGAAATGGGGCCGCACACCAGGCCGGTATCGGCCACAATTACGGCGCCCACCATGTGGAATTCGCCCTCGACCTCACCCTCGACCTGAACCACGCCCTCACCCTCAACGGTGCCTTTGATGGTGACGCCCTGGGTGATGAGGGTGCTGCTTACCTTCTGGGGAGGCGGCAGGCTCTCCTGGGGTTTGTCCCCCTCCAGCGCGACGGGTAGCTGCTGCTCAACTTTAGGCGAATTGAAAAAGCCCATTTGGAATCCTCACCTTTCTTAACGGCAGGGCCGCGGCGCGGCTTTGCCATAAATCTCCACAGCCCGGCGGCCGCAGGGGCCTCCGCGCTGTCCTTTGATGATGCCCCATTTTAACACACGGGGGCGGGAATTTCAAGGGGGCTTTGTCGAAACCGGGCAGTAAATTGATGGGAAAACATTCCAGAGACGCTGGTAACGCGGAAGTTGCGGCTCAGTATTCCACCATTTTCCAGCGAAACAGCGCCGCCGCGCCCAGCAGCACCATCGCGGCCCATCCCGTTACCACGGCAAGGTGGATGCCCATAGCGGCCCAGTTCCCCGCCACAGCGGCCTTGGCCCCGTCCACCCCGTGGACAAAGGGGAGCAGATTGGCCACAGTTTGGAACGGCCCGCCGATCAGGGACAGGTCGAACCAGATTCCAGCCAGCCAGGCCGTGACGTTGGTGAGGACGGCCCCGCAGATGCCGCCCACCTGCTTGTCATTGAACAGCGTACCGCACAGCAGCCCCAGTCCGATGTACAAAAAGGCGGAGGGGATCAGGGAGAGTACCGCCGCTGCCAGACGCCAGCTCAGCGGCAGGCCCAGGGCCACCGCCGCCGCCAGTCAGATGACGCTTTGACCCACTGCCATGGGCAGCACAGGCAGGAGGTAGCCCAGCAGGAAATCTGCCGCCGTCATGGGGGAGGCGGTCAGCCGGGCCAGAAAGGCGGAGGTGCGGTCCTTGGCGATGAGCAGGCCGGAGAACAGCGCCATAAAGGTCAGGCCAAAGGAGGCAATGCCCGGAGCCAGGATTTCCAGCTCATAAATGTGCACCGGGATGTTGCTCTGTATAAGGGTCATTATCAGCAACAGCACCAGCGGGAAGCCCAAGCCGAAAAGCAGAGTCAGCGGATCCCGGAGCAGCTCCTTCATATTGCGCTTGGCAAAGGCCCGTATTCTCATGAGGCAGCCTCCTCTCTTGCCAGCTCCACAAAAGCGTCCTCAAAGGTTTCGCGGTCTGCCAGCACCTTTAATTCATCTGCCGTGCCCAAGGCCCGCAGCCGCCCGGAGGCCATGATGCCGATGCGGTCGGCCAGACCCTCGGCTTCCTCCAGATAGTGGGTGGTAAGGATGATGGTGGTGTGCCTCTTCAGCTTCCGAATCACGCCCCACAGCTCCCGGCGGGCCAGCACGTCCAGGCCCAGGGTTGGTTCGTCCAGGAACAGCACCTCTGGCTGGGACACCAGGGCCATGGCGATGGACAGCCGCCGCTGCCAGCCGCCGGACAGGGTTTTTGCCCGCTGTCTGGCACAGGGGGACAGTCCAAGCTGATCCATGATACGGGCGGTAGCCTCCTTGACCCGTCCATAGATTTCCGCCATCAGTTCCAGATTTTCCGCCACGGAGAGGTTGGGGGCCACCGCTGTTTCCTGGGGGGAGACGGCCAGGATCTCTTTGGCCTGGCGGCTCTGTGTGCGGACGCTGCGGCCCATGAGCTGGGCGTCCCCATCGGTGGGAACGGTGAGGCAGGACAGCATTTTGATGGTGGTGGACTTGCCCGCGCCATTGACGCCCAGGAGGGCGAACAGCTCTCCCGCCGGGATGGCCAGATCCAGGCGGTCCACCACCCGCCGTCCGCCGTACTCCTTGGTCAGACCAATTATTTTAATTGCGTTCATGGCGCTTCCTCCTTATTTTGTTCCTTGGCCTGACGGGTAGCTTCGTTCATGAACTCCATCATGCCATCGAAGGCCACAATGGCGATGCCCCGGTTCTTGTCCGCCATCAGCATCAGGCTGTCCCCTGGCTCAATTTCAAACATATCCCGCACCTCTTTGGGGATGACGATCTGGCCCTTGTCCCCCACCCGGACGGTGCTGAGGAATTTGTCCCGGGGTATTTTCATCCTCATAGCCATTCCTCCTATTAGTACAACTTTTCCTACTAAGTATAACTTATGCGACAAATGATGTCAAGAGAAAATCTGGCCCGGCCAGAAAAAGGTTCTTTCCGCCGCCCTGGCCGCATACAGTGCAGGGAGGTGATTGTAATGCGAAAGAAAAGGACAAGGCCTGTTCTGCGTGGGCTTCGGGTAGGGATTGCGGTATTTGTGGCCGCTTTGGCGGTATGGATTGTGTGGTTGGTAGGAGATCCCACCGCCGCCGTGGATGAGCTGGTCAGGCTGGCGGACAGCGCGAAGGTGGCCACCGCCCTGCTGTCGGCGGAACTGGGCACGCCCGGGGAGGGGGATGGCCTGTCTACCTGGAGCAAGCTGGTGCTGGCCCAATCCTCCCTGTTGGGGGGCGTAGCCGCCCCGGAGGAGACGGTTCCCGTCCCCTCCGGCGAACCCATGGCCATCGAGACCCCCACCGTGATTGAGGATCCCGATGATGGGGAGGAGGAGGCCAGCCTGCCGCCCACCACTACCGCACCGGAAGGGATCATCTCCAGAACCCTGGTGGCGGGGACCTCCGCCAAATACATCACATCAGGGGACGTGTCCGTCTATAACCACACCGACTATACCATCGATTTGGATGCCCTGCGGGCGGCGGCCCCGGCCCTGTCCAACCAGGGGGACGGTCCCAAGGTGCTGATCTACCACTCCCACGCCACTGAGGCATACACCATGGACGGTACCGATATCTATGAGCCCAGCAGCGATTACCGCACCTTGGACACCAATTACAACATGGTCCGGGTGGGGGCGGAGATGAAAGCGGTGTTCGAGGCGGCGGGTATTGAGGTGATCCACGACACCACCCTATACGATTACCCCAGCTACAACGACGCCTACAAATTGTCGGTGCAGGGGGTGGCGGCGCAGTTGGAGGCGCATCCGTCTCTGGTGCTGCTCATCGACGTCCACCGGGACGCGCTGGTGGACAATGACGGCACCATCTACAAGGCGGTGGCCGGGACGGTGGACAACTGCGCCCAGGTGATGATGGTCATGGGCACCGATGCCAGCGGCCAGCTCCACCCCAACTGGAAGGTGAACCTATCCCTGGCCGTGGAGATCCAGGATGCACTGAGCCAGCGGTGGGCGACCTTGGCCCGGCCTATTGTTCTGCGAGGATCCAGGTTTAACCAGCACCTGTCCACCGGGATGCTGCTGGTGGAGGTGGGCACCCACGGCAACACCCTCCAGGAGGCCATCACCGCCGCCCGCCTGTACGCCCGGACGGTGGCGGATTTGATGACGCAGCCGTAAAAAACGTTCCCCTCCCGCCGGGAGGGGAACGTTTTATTATAGATAGAACCGCCAGGGGAAATCGATGGCCTCCTGGGCGTAGTCGATTCCAATACGTTTTCCAACTTTGATGTTCAACGAGCCGTTGTCATCCGGGCAGGGGGGCAGGCCAGCGTCCTCCATTTGCCCGCAGATAAAAAGCGCTTCCGAACCGTAGGGCAGGGCATTGAGGGACCTGTCAATCTTCATCCCGGCGCAAACCTTGCCGGGTCCGTTGAGGAAATTCTTCTTCTGGTAGGCGTTCATGTCCGCACACTTGCAATGGAAGCGGTTTTCTGCTATGATATCCTGGTTGTACCGGGGGATAAGGCCCCGGATCAGCACCGCCGCCGGCTCGCCCTCAGGCTCGGTGACGAAATTGAGGCAGCAATGCATTCCATAGATCAGATACACGTAGGCCGTTCCCGGCGGAGCATACAGGGTTTTGGTGCGCTCCGTTTTCCGGCAGCCGTAGGCGTGGCACGCTTTATCCAGCCGGCCCACATACGCCTCCGTCTCGGTGATCCGGGCGCACAGTGTGATCCCATCATATTGGCGGACCAGGTATTTACCCACCATGGCCCGGGCGATTTCCACCGTATCCCCGTCGAAAAATGCCTGTGCAAGCATGATGTGCCTCCCTTTTCTGAACATTTTGAACACGCGGAATTGAATACCAATGAAAGAAAACACTTTGAAAAAGCTGGCAAAGCCGATGATCGTTTTTGCCACCCTGATCTGGGGCTCCACCTTTTTCATCCTGAAGGACACCCTGGACGATGTGGATTTGATGTTCCTGCTGGCCTTCCGGTTTTCCCTGGCGGCGGGCATCCTGGCCCTGGTGTTCTGGAAGCGCTGGAAGGGCATGGATCTGCGCTGCCTGTGGCAGGGCGGGGCGCTAGGGGTGCTGTTGTTTGCCGCCTACGCGGTGCAGAACTACGGCCTGATGGATACCACGCCAGGGAAAAACGCCTTTTTCACCGCTGTTTACTGCGTGATAGTCCCCTTCCTCTACTGGGTGGTGGACCGCCTGCGGCCCAGCCGGTGGAATGTGTTGGCCGCGGTTTTGTGCGTGGCGGGCATCGGCTTTGTGTCCTGGGACGGGGGGCTGGCCTTCACCCGGGGCGATCTGCTCACCCTGCTGTCCGGCTTCATTTACGCCTGCCACATTGTGGCGGTGGCAAAGTTCTCCCAGGGGCGGGACATTTTTATCTTGACCGTCCTCCAGTTTGCCTCTACCGCCCTGTGCTGCTGGGTGGGGATGCTGTTCACCGGCGGGTTCCCGGCGGACGGTTTGCCCGCGCGGGCGTGGCTGGTGCTGCTCTACCTGGCTCTGGCCGCCACCTCCATAGCCCTATTGTTCCAGAATGTGGGGCAGAAATACACCGACCCATCCTCCGCCGCCTTGCTGCTCAGCCTGGAGGCCCCTTTTGGCGTGGCCTTTTCGGTGCTGTTCGGGGCGGAGCAGCCCGCGCCGCTGATGTATCTGGGCTTTTTCCTCATTTTTCTGGCCATCGTGTGCTCGGAGACGCAGTTCAAATTCCTGCGAAAGAGAAGCGCTGAGCCGCTGTGAGCAACGCGGATGGGCCAGAGCGGGGATAAAAGCCCAAGGAGGGCCAAAGGCCTGGATGGGCTTTGTCCGAGCCGGCGGGAAGCCGCGCGTCGCGAACAGGCGAAGCGTGACAAGAAGGGACAAATCAAATGTCCTTGACCTCAAATATGTTTTTCCAACCAGGCCAGTACGTCGGCGTACACCTCGCCCTTGTTGATCTCATTGAGCATCTCGTGCCGCCCGCCGGGGTAGAGCTTCATGGTGAGGTCGGCGGTGCCGTGGTCTTTGAAGAAGCCGTACACCTTTTTGACCCCCGCGCCGTTGGAACCCACCGGATCCTGATCACCGGAGAACAGGTAGACCGGGGTGCGGGGGTCCATCCGGGATAGGGCTTTCTCGCTGGCGATCAGCTGCAAGCCGCCCATCATGTCCCGGAACATCCCGGCGGTGGGTTTGAAGGTGCAGAAGGGATCCTTCAGGTAGGCGTCCACCACCGCCTCGTCCCGGCAGATCCAGTCCGCCGTGGTGCGTGTGGGCTTGAACTGGTCGTTGTACGCCCCCAGGGACAACTTATCCACCAGCGTGCTCACCGTCTCCGGGCCGCGGGCGGCGCAGATGGCGGAGGCCACCGCCTTGCCCGCCGCCACCAGGGCGGGCTTCTCCTGTCCCGTACCGGACAGAATGCAGCCGTCCACCGTTCCGGGGAACTGGCACAGGTAGGTGCGGGCCAGGAAGGAGCCCATGGAGTGGCCCAGCAGGAAGTAGGGGATGCCGGGGTATTTCTCCCCCATGATCACCCGGAGCTGCCTTATGTCGGCGGTGACCAGCGTCCAGCCGTCCTTTTTGCCGAAATAGCCGTACTTGCCGTCGTCCACCGTTTTGCCGTGGCCCAGATGATCCTCGCCGCACACCACGAAGCCGTGTTCGGTCAGATAGCGGGCGAAGTGATCGTACCGTCCGGCGTACTCCGCCACGCCGTGGACGATTTGCACCACCGCCCGGGGCTTGCCGCCGGGGGTCCACAAGGACGCGCAGCAGCGGTGGACGCCGTCCTTGGAGGGGAAGGTAAATTCCGTAAACTCTGCCATTAAAAATCACTCCAAACTTTTTTGCTGTGATATACTTTAGTTTAATGGATGCAAGTCCATTTGTCAATTTACAAAACCAGTGCCGTGCATAAGGAGATCCAACATGAAAAAGCATTTATCCCGTCTAACCGCCCTGCTGCTTGCCCTGATTCTGCTCCTCGCCCCCGCCTTTGCCCTGAACGTGGATCAGGCGCTGGAGCTGCTGGAGGCGCTGTACTATTATGACATCCCCGAGGAAGCCTATAAGGCCAAAACGGTGGAGGAGCTGCTCCAGGTGCTCAGCGACCCGTACACCCAGTACATGACCGAGCAGGAGTATCAGACGTTCCTGAAGGCCCTGGAGGGCGACGCCGATATCGTGGGCATCGGCGTGTCCGTCCAGTATACCTTCGATGGAATCCTCATCCTGGATACCATTTCCGGCGGCAGCGCCCGGGAGGCCGGACTCCAGCCAGGGGATCTGATTGTGGCCGTGGACGGCGTGCCCTGCGTCCCCGCCAGCGCGTCCGTCAGCGATTTGCTCACCGGGGCGGAGGGCACCCAGGTCACCGTCACCATCCTGCGGGACGGCGTGACAAGCTCTTACGCCCTCACCCGCCGTCCGGTGGTCATCCCCAATACCGAGATCCAGATTCTGGACGGGGGGATTGGCTATATCGACTGCAACAGTTTTGGCCTGGACACCGGCGCGGAGTTTGCCCAGCTGGTGGAGGAGAACGACGGCAAGGTGGGCGTCTGGCTGCTGGATCTGCGGGGGAACGGCGGCGGCTATGTCACCGCGGCGGCGGAGCTGCTCAGCGCCCTTATGGGGGTGGGCCGCTACGTCTATTTTGAGTACGGGGACGGCTCCCTGGAGTATGTTCCCGGACTACGGGACGCCGCCACCGCCAAGCCGGTGATCGTGCTCACCGACGGCGCCAGTGCCAGTGCCTCCGAGCTGGTGTCCTCCAACGTCCGGGATCTGGGCCGGGGCATCACTGTGGGACTGCGCACCTATGGGAAGGGCGTGGCCCAGTCCATGTTGGACGAGGGCGTCCTGCCGGATTATTTTGACGGGGACTGCCTGAAGCTCACCACCAGCCGCGCCTATTCCGGCGGGGCCAACACCACCGACCGGATCGGCGTCATCCCCACCCTGCTGGTGGACAGCGTCCAGACCGCCAGCCTGGCCCTGGCCCTGTGCGGCGATCCCGACGAGAGCCAGCTGAGTATCTTGATGGACGCCCCCGGCGCGCCGGGAAACCGCCGCAGCTACGGCGTTGACCTGGACAAGGTGGACAATGACACCCTGTCTGCCCTGCTGTCCGCCCTGCCCCCTCAGATTGTGGTGGGCTACAGCGAGACGGCGGGCGGAGAGCAGGAGCGCTATACCCCCGCCCAGATTGCGGAAATCCTGGGGGTAGAGTATGAAAACCGTTGGTTCACCGACGTGGGCGGCAGCAGGTACGCCGACGCCATCAACGCCATGGGCGTCTACGGGCTGCTGGAGGGCGATGGGAGGGGGAGCTTCAACCCCGAGGGCCAGCTCACCCGCGCTCAGCTCTGCACCATGCTGGCCCGGGTGATCAATGTGACGTACCAGGGGGCGAGCCTGTTTTCCGATGTGGATCAGGATTCCTGGTACGGGCCGTCGGTCAACGCCATGGCCTACCTGGGGTTGGTGGAGGGCACGGGGGACGGCAAATTCAGTCCGGACAAGCCCTTGACCCAAGAGCAGTTCCTCACCATCATGGGCCGCACCGCCCGCTTCATCAATGTGGGGCTGGACGCCTACGGGCAGTGGCTGGAGGACGGGGAGGGCAGACTCTCCCTGGCCCAGCAGATGGCACTGGCGCCCTACTCCGATTGGGCGGAGAAAAACGTGGCCGTACTGGCCTGGGGCCTTGAGGAGACCTTTGACGATGTGGCAAGCCCGTTGGGGATGCTGTACGCCCCCTTGTCGGAGCTGTCCCCCGGGACGCCCACCCTTCGGGAGGAGGCCGCCGCCGGAATGTATGCGGTGCTGTCCGGGCTGCACATCCTGCCCCGACAGGTAAGCTGAACATTATCATCAACAGCCAAGGCCGCATCTGGTCTTGGCTGTCTGATACGCTCAAAAGGAGGGGCAGTTATGCCTGCGCTTTTACTCCATATTTGCTGCGCCCCCTGTTCCGTGGCCTGCGTCAAAATGCTGCGGGAGGAAGGGGTGGAGCCTGTTGGCTTCTGGTACAATCCCAACATCCACCCATTCCAGGAGTACAAGGCCCGCCGGGATACCCTGCGGCGGTATGCCCAGGACATCGGGCTGGCTCTGCGGGAGGAGGACTTTTACGGTTTGCGCCAGTTCACCGCCGCCGTGGCCCAGGACAGCGACCACCGCTGCGGGTACTGCTACGCCTGCCGCATGGAGCGAACCGCCCAGTACGCCGCTGAAAATGGGTTTGACCGTTTTTCCACCACGCTGCTGGTGTCTCCCTACCAGGATCGGGAGCTGATCTGTGCCGCTGGGGCGAGGATGGGGGAGACGTACGGGGTGGAGTTTGTCCCTTACGACTTCCGCCCCCGCTTCCGGGAGGGCCAGGAGGAAGCCCAGGCGCTGGGACTTTATATGCAGAAATACTGTGGCTGTGTGTACAGCGAGGAGGACCGCTTTTCCAACCGGCGGAAGAAAGAACTCCACAAGCTGCACAAGGCCCAGGGAAAGGGGCGGACGCAGTGTTGAAAGAGGGAAAAATATATCCCGCAGTTATCGATGGCTATGCCAGCGGCGGCGAAGGGGTGGCCCGGATCGACGGCATGGCGGTGTTTGTCAAGGGCGCGCTCCGAGGCGAGCGGGTGGAGGTGTTTCTCGAACACATCGGCCACAGCGCCGCCTGGGGACACATCGAGAAGCTGGTGGAGCAGTCCCCCTCCCGGGTGGAGCCGGACTGCCCCCATTACGGGAGCTGCGGCGGGTGCCAGTTCCGGCACATGGCTTATGCCGAGGAGCTGGAGGCCAAGCGGCGGCGGGTGGAGGACGCCCTGCGGCGGATTGGCGGGGCGGAAGTCTCTGTTTCCGTGATACACGGGGCGGAAAATACGGTGCGTTATCG
Organism: uncultured Oscillospiraceae bacterium; assembly: GCA_910579595.1. Classification (GTDB taxonomy): domain Bacteria; phylum Bacillota; class Clostridia; order Oscillospirales; family Oscillospiraceae; genus Enterenecus. The sequence continues at coordinate 1,239 of CAJTVM010000039.1, read as the reverse complement.
GAATAAAGTGCAATTTCCCGTGGCGGATGGGGCCATTGGCTATTATGCGGGCCGCACCCACCGGGTGGTGGATGTCCCGGACTGCCTGCTCCAGCCGGAGGTGGATACGCTGTGCCGCGCCGCTGTGAAGGGCTGGATGGAGCGCTTCCACATCCCGGCCTATGACGAACGGACGGGGAAAGGGCTGGTGCGGCACCTGTTTTTGCGCACCAATTCCGCAGGGGAGGTGCTGTGCTGTATCGCAGCCAACGGGAAAAGCCTCCCCCACGAGACGGAGCTGGTGGATGTTCTGCGCACCGCCGCACCAGCCTTGGCGGGGGTGGTGCTGTCCGTCAACACGAAAAAAACCAACGTGATTCTGGGGGATAAATACCGCACCCTCTGGGGCCGGGACTGGCTGGAGGAGGAGCTTTGCGGCCACAGCTTCCGGTTGTCGGTGCCGTCCTTTTTCCAGGTGAACCGGGCGCAGACCGAGGTGCTTTACCGCAGGGCACTGGACTTTGCCGCCCTCACTGGGGAGGAGACGGTGGTGGAGCTGTACTGCGGCATCGGCACCATCAGCCTGACGCTGGCGGAGCGGGCAAAGCAGGTCATCGGCGTAGAGGTGGCGCCCCAGGCGGTGGAGGATGCCAGAGAGAATGCCCGCCGCAGCGGCCTGGAGGGGAAAACCCGGTTTGAATGCGGCGATGCCGGGGAGCTGGCCGCGAAGCTGGAACGGGAGGGTGTGCGCCCCGGTGTTGTGGTGGTGGACCCGCCCCGGAAGGGGCTGGCGCCCGAGGTAGTGGATACGATTGCGGGCATGGAGCCGGATCGGGTGGTGTATGTCTCATGCGACCCAGCCACCCTGGCGAGGGACGTGAAACGGTTCCAGGCGCTGGGGTACGCCCCGGCGCGGGCGGAGGCGGTGGATCTATTTCCCCGTACCGCCCATGTGGAGACTATTGTGTTGCTACAAAGAGGAAACTCGTAGAAATCCTGCGTTTCCAGCACTTTGCCCGTCATGTGGTGTTTGACGCCGAGGGTGATAAACTCCGCAATAAGCGCGTTGAGGACTACATCACCGTTTCGGCCGTTATTGATATGGAGTGTGGGAACACAAAACCGAATAGAGCAAGGACAGGCCAACGCCGCAGATTTAGAAAAGTCTGCGGCGTTTTTTCATGTTCATACACCGAAGGGAGCGGAGAACCATGCCAGTATTCCGCGTGGAGAGGAACAAAGGATACATGGTGGTGTCGA
>CAJTVM010000038.1 GCA_910579595.1 uncultured Oscillospiraceae bacterium | reverse complement strand
GGTGGACGGGGTGTTTTACGGCCTGCGGGCGGCGTCGGTGGCGCTGATCACCGCAGCCCTGCTCCAGGTGGCGAAAATCGCGCTGATGTTCCACGAGGTGACGGCGGATGGCGTTGCAGTTGAAACCAAACTGTTTTATTGGCCCGCGATTATCCTGGCTGTTGTCGTTTTCGCGCTGGTGAAGTTCAGTCCGGCCAAGAAGCTGCATCCCATCTGCTTTATCGGGCTGGCGGCGCTGGCAGGCGTGATATTCCAGATGTAAGGGAAAGCCCCCGCCTGCGGGTGGGGGCTTTTCTGTGCATCATGAAGTTTTATGGTTTCTTAAGCAGATAAGGGTTGACAGATTAAAACGTTCGTTCTATGATAAGAACACACTGCTGAATGGCTGCGGAGGTGTACCCATGCCGAAATTTGAAGTCGTATCCGAATATACCCCCAGCGGCGACCAGCCGGAGGCCATCGCCGGTCTGGCGGCGGGCATCGAAAACGGCCTGGACGAGCAGACACTGCTGGGCGTCACCGGTTCGGGCAAGACCTATACCATGGCAAAGGTCATTGAGGCCGTCCAGCGCCCCACCCTGATCCTGGCCCACAATAAGACGCTGGCCGCCCAGTTGTGCGCCGAGTTCCGGGAGTTCTTCCCCAACAACGCGGTGGAATACTTTGTTTCCTACTATGACTACTACCAGCCGGAGGCGTACATCCCCCACACTGATACCTTCATCGAGAAGGACTCCTCCGTCAATGAGGAGATTGACCGCCTGCGCCTGTCCGCCACCGCCTCCCTGTTGGAGCGGCGGGACGTGATCGTGGTGTCCTCCGTGTCCTGCATCTACGGCCTGGGCGAGCCGGAGGACTATGGCAAGATGATGATCGCCCTGCGGGTGGGGACGGTCATTAAAATCGAGGATTTACTGAAAAAATTGGTGGCCATCCGCTACGAGCGCAACGACATCGCCTTTGAGCGCAATATGTTCCGGGTGCGGGGGGACACGGTGGAGATCTGGCCCGCCTACTGGAAGGACACCGCCATTCGGGTGGAGTTCTTCGGCGACGAGATCGACCGGCTCAGCGAGATCAATGTGGTGACGGGCGCCCCTATCCGGCGGCTGAACAACATCCCCGTCTGGCCCGCCACCCACTATGTTACGCCAAAGGATAAGATGGACGCCGCCATCCAGCACATTTACAAGGAGATGGAGGAGCGGGTGGCTTTCTTTGAGCGGGAAAACAAGCTCATTGAGGCCCAGCGCATCAAGCAGCGCACCATGTACGACATTGAGATGATGCAGGAACTGGGCTACTGCTCCGGCATCGAGAACTATTCCCGGGTGATTGAGGGCCGGCCCGTGGGCTCGCCCCCCCACACCCTGCTGGACTATTTCCCCAAGGACTTCGTGCTGTTCATCGACGAGAGCCACGCCACCCTCCCCCAGGTGCGGGCCATGTTCAACGGCGACCGGGCGCGGAAAACCACCCTGGTGGAGTACGGCTTCCGCCTGCCCTGCGCCTTTGACAACAGGCCGCTGAAGTTCGACGAGTTTGAGAAGCGGCTCAACCAGGTGGTGTACGTGTCCGCCACCCCCGGCGAATACGAGCGGGAGCGCTCGGGCCAGATCGTGGAGCAGGTGATCCGTCCCACCGGCCTGTTGGATCCCAGGGTGGAGGTGCGTCCGGTGGACGGGCAGATCGATGATCTCATCGGGGAGATCAACGCCCGGACGGCCCGGGACGAGCGGGTGCTGGTCACTACCCTGACGAAGAAAATGGCGGAGAGCCTCACCGATTACCTGAAAAACGCGGGCATCAGGGTGCGGTATATGCACCACGACATCGACACCATCGAGCGCATGGAGATCATCCGGGATCTGCGCCTGGGCGAGTTCGACGTGCTGGTGGGCATCAACCTGCTCCGCGAGGGCCTGGATCTGCCGGAGGTGTCGCTGGTGGCCATTCTGGATGCGGACAAGGAGGGCTTCCTTCGCTCGGAGACGTCATTGATCCAGACCATCGGGCGGGCGGCGCGGAACGCCGACGGCATCGTGATTTTGTACGCCGACAGCATCACGCCCTCCATGCGCCGGGCCATGGACGAGACGGAGCGCCGCCGGGAAAAGCAGGACGCCTATAACCGCGCCCACGGCATCGTGCCTAAGACGGTGAAGAAGGCAGTTCGGGAGCTGATGGCGCTGTCTGCCGACGAGAAGCCGGACTATAACGACAAGAACCTGTCCCAGATGACCAAGCTCCAGCGCATGGAGGCCATCGCCAAGCTGGAGAAGGAGATGAAGGAGGCGGCCAAGATGCTGGAATTTGAGGTCGCAGCCGCGCTGAGAGATCAAATTATTAAATTAAGAGGAGACGGAAAATAGCCGCCTTCCGGGGCTCCGCCGAAGGCGGGGCGGCGCTTGCGCCGTCAATTCGAAGCGAAGCGGAGAATTGAGCAGGGCGGATTCATTCCGCCCGTAAGCAAATCGGGCCCCCGCGTGGGGCGCGGCCAGGATGCTGGAATTCGAGGCTGCGGCGGCGTTGCGGGACCAGATTATCAAACTGCGGGGAGAGAGGAAGTAAATGTTGGACGAATTTTTGGCCCGGTTCTATCAGACCATCTCCTTCGGGCCGGGTAAGCCCTTTCCTGCCGGGGATTTTCGGGCGCTGTTCCGCCCGGACGCGCTGCTGCTGGAATGGGCGGAATCCGGGTACACTTCGAAAACGGTGGAGGAGCACATCCGGGAATTTGAGACAGTGGTGCGGGATTACCCCGAGCTGTTTGCGGAGGGCTTCGCTGAGCGCCAGACCGCCCTGGAATGGACGGAACAAAATGGCGTGTATCTTGTCCACAGCGGGTATGAAAAGCGCTATATTCGCGGCGGTCAGCCGGTGGCAGAATGCGGGGTGAACCATTTTACCATTCTTGCAGATGGAGGAACGCTGCGCATTGCCTGCGCGATTTGGGAGTGAAACCATGTCCAAACAAAAAGAGGAAAAAACCAACGTCATGCGCGTCCTGGACCAGAAGAGGGTCCCCTACACCTCTCATGCCTACCCTGTGGGGGACGCCGCCCCCGATGGCGTGACGGTGGCTCAAATGCTGGGCCAGGACCCGGCGGCGGTGTTCAAAACCCTGGTAGCAAAGGGGGCGTCCGGCGGGTACTACGTGTTTGACATCCCCGTGGAGGCCACCTTGGATTTGAAAAAGGCCGCCAAAGCGGTGGGGGAGAAATCTGTGGCCATGCTGCCCGCCAAGGAGCTGCTGCCTCTGACGGGCTATGTCCACGGGGGCTGCTCCCCGGTGGGAATGAAGAAGCGCTTTCCCACCCTGTTCCACCAGAGCTGCCTGGAGCACGAAACCATCTGCGTGTCCGCCGGGAAGGTGGGGCTCCAGGTGGAGGTGCGCCCCAACCACCTCATTGCCCTGGTGGGCGGCGGTACCGCCGATCTGATTGCGGAGGAATAGCGATGACAGAGCAATCCAACAAAATCATGGCTGAGATGCAGGTGCGCAAGTCCAAAAAGCAAAAGGAAGCGTTCCGTTCCTGGCTGTGCGGGGAGCTGGAGGCGGCGGGGTACGCCCCCCGCGTAGAGACGGGCTTCGCCGCCCGCAACGTGGTGGCGGGGGACCCGGACAAGGCCAAAGTCCTGCTCACCGCCCACTACGATACCCAGCCCGTTCTGCCCGTGCCCAATGTCATCACGCCCCGCAACCCGTTTTTCTTTGTGCTCTACCAGGTGCTGATTGTGCTGCCGCTGTTTATTGTGGTGGCGGTGGTGGAGGGCGTGCTGCTCTCCCTGATCGAGGTGGTGGAGCTGGAGACGCTGGCGGGTAAGCTGCTCCTGTTTTTGATGCCACTGTCCGCCATCGGGATCTGTACCTTTTTCATCTGGTGGATGCTGGACGGCAAGGCCAACCAGCACACAGCCAACGACAACACCAGCGGCGTGCTCACCCTGCTTGAGACGGCGCTGGCCCTGCCGGCCGGACACCGGGATCGGGTGTGCTTCGTATTCTTTGACAACGAGGAAAAGGGGATGTTCGGCTCCGCTGCTTTTTCGAGAAAACACAAACAGGTGAAGAAAAATACTGTGGTGCTCAATTTCGACTGCGTGGGCGATGGGGACTCCATCCAGTTTTTCCCCCAGGAGAAGCTGAAAAAGGACGAGGACACGTTGAAGCGCATGGAGGCCGCGTTTTTTCCCGCAGGGGGCAAGGATGTGCAGGTGGTGCGCGGCTTCAGCGTGTACCCCTCGGATAACGCCAATTTCAAGCGGGGGGCGGGTGTATGCGCCCTGAAGCACAAGCCCGTCGTCGGCTACTACATGGACCGCATCCACACCAGCAAGGATACGGTGTTGGACGAGGCCAACATCGCTCTGCTGCGGGACGGAAATCTGCGGTACATCGACGGGCAGGACTGACATGGCCAGCTGGAACCCGTGGCACGGATGCCGCAGAATCTCCCCTGGCTGCGCCAACTGCTACGTCTACCGGGGGGACGAGCGCCGGGGGCTGGACGCGTCCCAGGTGTACCGCACCAAAAGTTACGATTTGCCCCTGCGGCAGAAGCGGGACGGGAGCTGGATCATCCCGTCTGACGACATGGTGTGGACCTGCTTTTCCTCCGACTTCCTGCTGGAGGAGGCAGATGAATGGCGGCCCTGGGCCTGGGCCATGATGAAAGTGCGGAAGGATTTGAATTTTTTCTTCATTACCAAGCGTATTCACCGCTTGATGGACTGCTTGCCCCCGGACTGGGGGGAGGGATATGACAACGTGGCCATCTGCTCCACGGCGGAGGATCAGGAGCGGGCCGATTTCCGTCTGCCCATGCTGAAAGCCGCTCCTATCAGGCACAAATCCATCACCTGCGAACCACTGCTTGGCCCCATTGACCTGTCCCCGTGGCTGGGGCCGGACATCACCCAAGTGGTGGCTGGGGGCGAATCGGGCCTGGAGGCCCGGCCCTGCCGGTACGAGTGGATTCTGGACATCCGCCGCCAGTGCGTGGAGGCGGGCGTCCCATTCCTGTTCAAGCAGACAGGGGCGAAGCTGGTGAAGGATGGGAAGCTGTACCGCATTCCCCGGAAGCTTCAGCACGCCCAGGCCCGGAAAGCCGGGATCAATTACAACTGCCGGTCCTTCCGGCCCAAGGGTGACGGACGGGAGTGGTCGGTGTCCCACGGGGAAATATTTTAAAGGAGGACAAAGCCATGAAATATGAATGGTTGGACGAGTACCTGCTGGAGAAACCCGGCGTGGAGAAGGATTTCAAGCTGGAGTGGGGCTGGCACCGCTACATGGTGCGGGGCAAGCTGTTCGCCGCTGTGTGCTCTCCCCGGGGGATGAAGGACGAGCGCTACAACGACCACGATTTGGTGAATTTAAAATGCGATCCCCGGCTGGCGGAGGCGTTCCGGGAGCAGTACCCCGAAATCCTCCCCGGATTCTACTGCGACAAAAAGCTTTGGGTGGCGGTGCTGCTGGACGGGGATCTGCCGGAGATCGTGCTGAAGGATCTGTGCGATATGTCCTATGAACTGGTGGTGTCTAAGCTGCCCAAGTACGTCCAGAAGGAGCTGAAGGGCGGATAAAGGGGTTGACATTAAAAATTAGTTCTATTATCCTGATATCCGGGCCCAAATTTAAAGAAAACCGAGGAGAATACCCATGCAGGACAAGATCGTCATCAAAGGCGCGCGAGAAAACAACCTGAAAAATATCGACGTCACCATCCCACGGGACAAGCTGGTGGTGCTCACCGGGCTGTCCGGGTCGGGCAAATCCTCCCTGGCCTTTGAAACGCTGTACGCCGAGGGCCAGCGGCGGTATGTGGAGTCCCTGTCCTCCTACGCCCGGATGTTTTTGGGACAGATGGAGAAGCCCGACGTGGACTACATCGAGGGGCTTTCCCCCGCCATCTCCATCGATCAGAAGACCACCTCCAAGAACCCCCGCTCCACCGTGGGCACGGTCACCGAGATTTACGACTACCTGCGCCTGCTGTGGGCCCGGGTGGGCACCCCCCACTGCCCCAACTGCGGCAAGGAGATCAGGCAGCAGACCATCGACCAGATCATCGACCAGGTGCTCACGCTCCCCGAGGCCACCCGCATCCAGGTGCTGGCCCCTGTTATCCGGGGCAAAAAGGGTGAGCATAACAAGGTGTTTGAGGACGCCCGGAAGTCGGGCTATGTCCGCGTCCGCGCCGACGGCTCCCTGTACGATCTGACGGAGGAAATCAAGCTGGACAAGAACCGCAAGCACTCCATTGAGATCGTGGTGGACCGCCTGGTGCTCCGGGAGGACGTGGCCCGGCGGCTCACCGACAGCGTGGAGACGGCGTCCAACCTGTCCGGCGGCATCGTCATCATCAACGTGCTGGGGGACGAGGAGCGGGACATCCTGTTTTCCCAGAATTATGCCTGTGAGGACTGCGGTGTGTCCATTGAGGAGCTGGCCCCCCGGATGTTCTCCTTCAACAACCCCTTCGGGGCCTGCCCCGTTTGCACGGGATTGGGCAGCCAGATGAAAATCGACCCCGGCCGGATCGTCCCCAACCGCTCCCTGTCCATCCTGGAGGGGGCCATCTGCGCCTCCGGTTGGAACCACATCAAATCCGACGGCATTTCCCGGATGTACTTCGACGCCTTGGCGAAAAAGTACAAGTTCAAGCTCACTGACCCGGTGGAAAAGCTGTCCGGTGAGGTAATGGACATCATCCTCTACGGCACCAAGGGGGAAAAGCTCACCCTGAACTACGACCAGCCCCGGGGCAAGGGCACCCTGTACCAGCCCTTCGAGGGCATCGTCAACAACCTGGAGCGCCGCTACCGGGAGACCCAGTCCGACGCCATGAAGCGGGAGATTGAGGAGTGCATGAGCGAGTGCCCCTGCCCGGAGTGCAAGGGACGGCGGCTCAAACGGGAGGCGCTGGCGGTGACTGTAGGGGGCAGCTCCATCCACGAGTTCTGCGAGAAGCCGGTGGACGAGGCGCTGGCGTTTTTGGACACAATCACCCTCACCGAGACGCAGAGCATGATCGCCGACCAGATATTGAAGGAAATCCGCTCCCGGCTGGGCTTCCTGCGCTCGGTGGGATTGCAATATCTGACCCTTACCCGGCAGGCGGGCACCCTGTCCGGCGGTGAGAGCCAGCGCATCCGGCTGGCCACCCAGATCGGCTCCTCCCTGATGGGGGTGCTGTACATTCTGGACGAGCCTTCCATCGGCCTGCACCAGCGGGACAACGACCTGCTGCTGGGCACCCTGAAACACTTGCGCGACCTGGGCAACACCCTGATCGTGGTGGAGCATGACGAGGACACCATGCGGGCCGCCGACTACATTGTGGACATCGGCCCTGGCGCGGGAGTCCACGGCGGCAGCGTGGTGGCCTGCGGCACCGCCGAGGAGGTTATGAGCACCCCCGGCTCCGTCACCGGCGACTACCTGGCGGGGCGCAGGAAAGTCCCGGTTCCCACAGAGCGCAGGCCGGGGAACGGCCATGTCCTCACCGTGCGGGGGGCGGCGGAGAACAACCTGCGGCACATTGACGTGGACTTCCCCCTGGGCACGTTCATCGCCGTCACCGGCGTGTCCGGTTCGGGCAAGTCCTCTCTGGTGAACGAGATTTTATACAAGCGGCTGGGCGCGGAGCTGAACCGCACCAAGGCCCGTCCCGGTAAGCACGACGGCATGGAAGGTATCGAGCATCTGGACAAGGTTATCGCCATCGACCAGTCCCCCATCGGCCGCACCCCCCGCTCCAACCCCGCCACCTACACCGGGCTGTTCAACGACATCCGGGAGCTGTTTGCCTCCACCCAGGACGCCAAGACCAGGGGATACGGCCCGGGACGGTTTTCCTTTAACGTCCGGGGCGGGCGGTGCGAGGCCTGCTCCGGCGACGGCCTGCTGAAAATTGAAATGCACTTCCTCCCCGATATCTATGTGCCCTGCGAGGTGTGCAAGGGCCGGCGGTACAACCGGGAGACCCTGGAGGTGCGCTACAAGGGCAAGAACATTCACGAGGTGTTGGAAATGACCGTGGAGGAGGCCCTGCCCTTCTTCGAGAACCTGCCCCGGCTGTACAACCGGGTGAAAACTCTCAAGGATGTGGGCCTGGGCTATGTGAAGCTGGGCCAGCCCTCCACCACCCTGTCCGGCGGCGAGGCCCAGCGGGTGAAGCTGGCCACCGAGCTGTCCAAGCAGTCCACCGGATCCACGGTGTACATCCTGGACGAGCCTACCACCGGCCTGCACACCGCCGACGTCCACCAGCTGGTGGAGGTGCTCCAGCGGTTCGTGGACAAGGGGAACACGGTGGTGGTCATCGAGCACAACCTGGATGTCATCAAGACGGCGGACTATATTATAGACTTGGGGCCGGAGGGCGGATCCGGCGGCGGCACGGTGGTATGTACCGGCACGCCGGAGGAGGTCGCGGCATATCCCGGGAGTTATACGGGCAAGTACCTGAAAACCGTATTGAAATGAGACGGTGCATACCACCCCGGCGCGAATGCGCCGCACAAGCGTTTTGCCGCAGGCAAAACCTTGGCGCAGGGCGAATTCATTTCGCCCGAGCATATCAAATCAATCGGGGTCCCCATGCGCCCCGCGCATGGGGCATGCACCGGCACGCCGGAGGAGGTCGCGGCATATCCCGGGAGTTATACGGGCAAGCACCTGAAAACCGTATTGAAATAAACACTGACGATTCAGAAAGGGGCATTTTATGGGATTGCAGGCGGGTACGGCCGATTTGATGCAATGGCTGACGGACACTATGATGGGGGAGTTCACCCTCACCGTGCTGGTGTCCATGATCCCGGTGGTGGAGCTGCGGGGGGGCATTCCCTTTGGGGTAGCCGCGGGGCTGCCGGTGTGGGCGGCGTTCCTGGCCGCCATGCTTGGTAATCTGATCCCGGTGCCCTTCATCATCGTTTACATCCGCCGGATATTCCAGTGGATGCGGGAAAAACTGCCCCGGCTGAACAGCCTGGTGGACCGGCTGGAAAACAAGGCCCACCTGAAGGGGCGGCGGGTGAACAAGTACAAATACCTGGGGCTGGCCATTTTCGTGGCTATCCCCCTGCCCGGCACCGGGGCGTGGACGGGTTCGCTGGCGGCGGCGTTTTTGGATATGCCCCTGCGTAAGGCCATCCCTTCGGTGATTGCAGGGGTGGCGGCGGCGGGGCTGGCCATCAGCGTCCTGACCTATGGGATTGCGAGTATGTTTTAGAAGCGCGTGACAATAAAAGGAGGAACCTCCCATGTATCTCTATCTGGTACGCCATGGGCAGTCGGTGGGCAACGAAAGGCAGCTCTTTTTCGGGGTGAGCGACCACCCCCTCACCGAGCTGGGCCGGGCGCAGGCCCGGCAGGCGGCGGACAAGCTGCGGGAGGTGGAATTCACCCGCTGTGTGTCCAGCGATTTGTCCCGGGCGTGGGATACCGCCCTGATCTGCACCGAGGGCAGGGGAGTGGCCCCCGAGCCCGACCCCGCCCTGCGGGAGCAGGACATGGGCGCACTGGAGGATCTGAGCTGGGCCCAGGCGGAAAAGCTGTGCGGCGCTCTGGTGGGGAATCTGCTGGCCGACTGGTACAACACCACGCCCCCCGCCGGGGAAAGCCCGGAGCGGATGCTGAAGCGGGTGGGGGGCTGCGTGGACGGGATCGTCCGCCGGGGGGAGGACACCCTCATCGCGGGCCACAACGGATCCCTGTCCCTGGTGCTGTACCACCTGGGGCTGATTGAGCAGAAAAACCTGCTCCAGCACGGCTGGTTTTTTAAGCACGGTACATACTCCGCCGTCCGCGTGGACGGGAATGGGGCGGAGCTGGTGCGCTTCAACCGGTGACAAAATCGGCTCCTGGGCCATAAAATAGCCCAGGAGGTGGCAAAATAATGGAACTGGTTCAATTTGTCGCGGTACTGCTGGCGGCCTTCGGGCTGGTGAGCCTGGCCTGGCTGGCGCTGGGGTTTCTGCTGCTGCCGGGGGGCTGTGCCGCCCGGATGGTGGTGGACGCCCGGGACGGGGCGGACGGGCTGGAGCAGACCGTCAAGGCCATGGTGTGGCTGCGGCGCACGGGGCTGTGGCGGGGCGAGATTGTCATCGAGGACTGCGGCCTGGACGAGGACGGCGGGCTGCTGGCCCGGACGCTGGCGGGACAGAGCGGCGTTGTGTTTTCCGGGGACGAACCCGATCGTGTCTGACGGAAAGTGAAATAACAAAGGAAAAGGGGAGTACAAGATGGAACTCAACGAGGCCCTGGCCAAGCTGGCCGAGCTGCAAAAGAAGCTGTACGCCTATCAGGCGGCGGACTCCGCGCTGTATTTGGACGGCACCACTGTGGCCCCCAAGGACACCGCCGAGGGCCGGGGCGTGGCCCTGGGCATCCTGGCTGGGGAGCGGCACAAGCTGTTCTCCGCCCCCGAGGTGGGGGAACTGCTGGACTTTTTGTGGGAGAGGAAGGATGAACTGGAGCACCCCGTCCGCCGGCAGGTGGAGGAGCTGCGCCGCTCCTATGCCCAGCTTACTCGAATCCCGGCGGACGAATACATGGAGTACGCCATGCTCACCAACGAGGCCGGCGACGTCTGGCGCCGTGCCAAGGAGCAGAACGACTTCGAGCTGTTCCGCCCGGTGCTGGAAAAGCTGGTGGCCTTCAACGTCAAATTCGCCGGGTACTACGACAGTACAAAGGCCCCCTATGACGCCCTGCTCAACGAGTATGAGCGCGGGGTGGATATGGCCTACCTGGACGGGTTTTTCACCACCCTTCGGGAGCGCATCGTGCCCCTGATCCATGCCATCGGGGAGAAGGAGCAGCCCGACGATTCCTTCCTGCGGCGGCATTATCCGGCGGAGCGGCAGAGGAAATTCTCCGACTACCTCATGGAGGTGCTGGGGCTGGACCGGGCCCACTGCACCATTGGCGAGACGGAGCACCCCTACACCCTGGAGTTCAACAACAAGGATGTGCGCATCACCACCAACTATGACGAGGACAACGTGGATTTCTCCATGTACTCCGTCATCCACGAGGGGGGCCACGCCAAGTACGAGCTGGGCATTTCCGACGATGTGCAGTATACCTGTCTGGCGGGGGGCGTGTCCATGGGCGTCCACGAGAGCCAGTCCCGGTTCTACGAAAACCTGATTGGCCGCTCCAAGCCCTTTATCGAGGCTGTTTTCCCGAAAATGCAGGAATTTTTCCCGGAGCAGCTGGGGGACGTGACGGCGGAGCAGTTCTACCGCGCCGTCAACAAGGCCCAGCCCTCCCTGATCCGCACCGAGGCGGACGAGCTGACCTACTGCCTGCACATCATGGTACGCTACGAGATCGAAAAGCAGCTCATCGGCGGCACGCTGGAGGTCAAGGACGTGCCGGAGGCCTGGAACCGCCTCTACAAGGAGTACCTGGGCATCGATGTGCCCAACGACAGGCAGGGCTGCCTCCAGGACTCCCACTGGTCCGGCGGGGCCTTTGGCTACTTCCCGTCCTACGCCCTGGGCAGCGCCTACGGCGCCCAGATGCTGCGCAGCATGGAGCGGGACATTGACGTCTGGGGCCCGGTGTCAAAGGGCGACCTGTCCGGCGTCTCCAGCTGGCTGGGGGAGAAGGTACACCGGTACGGGGGCCTGCTGGAGCCCGCGGATGTGGTAAAAAATGCCTGCGGAAAGTTCGACCCCACGGTATTTTCCGACTATTTGGAGCGAAAATATACTGAACTGTACCATCTTTAAGGGAAACATGAGCCCAAAGCGGGGGGCGGCGGCTGCCGCTCCCCGCTCTGCGCAGCAGGTCTTTGCCCGGTGGAAGGGAACTGGCGAAAAGGGAATAAATGGGACGCGCTTGCAAGAAAAAACGGTCGGGGTGCAATTTTGTATTGACAGGAGGGGGGAATGACTATATAATGTTTAATAAATTTTAAAGCCCTGTCGGGTGTTGTCGAGTAGCGGGGATCTGCCGGATGAAATACGGTGGAACAGTCCCTGCAAATCCGATTTGACAGCCGGTTTTCCAAAGCGCACAGACGCGGGCCGGCTTTTTTTGCAGGGCGAAAATTTAACGCACTATAGCATTGAACGAACGGGGGCGCGCCCCCGCGTTTCGTTCCCCCTTCCGGGGGAACGATGGTCTTCCCATGGAGCCCGGAGGCGAATCCCTATCAATTTGATTTAACCTGAGCAGGATGGGCGGCAAATCCGTTTTGCCCGGTTAAATATAACAAAATTTAGGAGGATAAACATGAAGAAGTTTCTTAGCTTGATGCTGGCGCTTGCCATGATCTTCAGCCTGGCCGCCTGCGGCGGCGGGAATGCTGAGACCAGCAATCCGCCCAGCGACAACAGCGCGGATCCTGTGGAGAGCGGCGAGCCCGGCGAGGACGAGTACGTTGGCCTCGATTGGGAAGCCATCAGCGCCATGGACTACGAGGAAGCGTCCGACACGATTTACGACTTCGTGCTGGGCGAGTTTGGCGAGTACTACGCTACTGCCAAGCAGGCCAGCGGCGATGAGCGTATGGCCCTGATGGCCATTGCCGAGGCCAAGCTGCTGGAGTCCGGCGTGTTCATTCCCGTCATGGCCAACGGCGGCAACTACGCCATGAGCCGCGTGGTGCCCCGTACCACCTGCCAGGTGCTGTGGGGCATGGACGAGTACCGCTACTACCCCGCCCTGGTCTGCAACGAGCTGATCACGGTGGATGACAACAACGCCCTGAAAGCCCTGTGGGCCGAGGCTGAGGACGCCCCCGCCTACTATGAGGCCGCCAAGGCTTATCTGGCCGAGCACAACTACACCCTGACCGATACCTATACCCTGTCTACCAGCTATATCGTGAACATCTGGGATGCCATCGGCACTTCCTACACCTCCGACGCCATGTTCATTGCCGGTACCTATGACAACCTGCTGGAGTACGACGCCAAGGGCATCCAGCAGCCCTGCCTGGCCACCAGCTATGACGTGTCCGCGGACGGCCTGACCTACACCTTCCACATCCGCGAGGGCGTGAAGTGGGTGGATCAGCAGGGCACCGAGATTGGCGAAGTCACCGCCGATGACTGGGTTGCCTCCATGGAGCATCTGCTGGACAACACTGCAGAGCTGGGCTACCTGTGCACCGTCAGCGACGGCTGCGGCCTGAAGAATTTTGACGCCTACCTGAAGGGCGAGGCCGCCTTCGAGGACGTGGGCGTGAAGGCCATTGACGACTACACCCTGGAGTACACCCTGGAAGCCCCCTTCCCCGCCTTCCCCACCATGCTGGGCTACAGCATCTTCGCCCCCCTGAACCGTGACTTCTACCGCTCCCAGGGCGGCACCTTCGGCGCCGAGGGCGAGGAGTACACCGCCGGCAATTACGGCAAGACCCCTGCCAACATCGCCTACTGCGGCCCCTACCTGATCACCAGCTACACCGCCCAGAACAACGTCCGCTATGAGGCCAACCCCACCTACTGGAACGCCGATGCGGTGACCATTAAGAACCTGGTCTACACTTACAATGACGGCACCGATGCTCTGCGCTCTTATAACGAGGCCAAGGCGGGCACCATCGCCGGCACCGGCTTCCGCGCCGAGGCCCTGGAGATGGCCAAGACCGAAAAGCCCGAGGGCCAGGACAAGACCTACCTGGAGCTGTACGGCTATGTGAGCCGCTGCACCGGCACCACCTTCCCCGGCTGGAACAACGTCTACCGCAACACCTGGAACAACTTTGACGACAACAGCGTGGGCATCTCCACCAAGCGTGGCAACGATGCGGAGATCGCCCGCACCCGGGATGCCATGGCCAACCAGCACTTCCGTCTGGCCATCTGCTTCGGCGTGGACCGTGGCGCCTACAACGCCCAGTTGGTGGGCGATGAGCTGAAGCTGACCAGCCTCCGCAACTCCTACACCCCCGGTACCTTCATGTACCTGGCCAGCGATGTGACCGTTGAGATCAACGGCACTGCCAAGACCTTCCCCGCCAACACCTCTTATGGCGAGATCATGCAGGCCCAGCTGGACGCCGATGGCGTACCCATCAAGGTTTGGGATCCCAATGGCGACGGCGGCGCGGGCTCCGGCGACGGCTTCGACGGTTGGCATAACGAGGCTAAGGCCAAGGCCGAGCTGGAGCTGGCCATTGCCGAGCTGGCCCAGATCGGCGTGGAGGTCTCCGCCGAGAACCCCATCCACATCGACTACCCGGTCCAAACCTACGACAACGCCTATAAGAACGCGGCCAACGCGGTGAAGCAGTCCCTCGAGGAGGCGCTGGAGGGCAAGGTGATCATCGACCTGGTGGACTATAACAAGGACACCGACAACGAGCACGCCACCTACCGCATCAACGACGGTCGGGACGCCAACTTCGACTTTGCCATCGCCTCCGGCTGGGGCCCCGACTACGGCGATGCCCAGTCCTATCTGGATACCGTCCAGGCCGGCGGCTATATGTGCAAAAACTTCGGTCTCTATTGATCCGCACCTGATTGCGCGCAAATTAACATGATCAACGTGAGGGGGTGGGGGTTTCCCACCCCCTCACGCTATAACGACAGGCAGAGCGAGGCGTAGACTATGGGAAAATATGTATTAAAACGGCTTTTGCATGGCGCGGTTTCCGCGATTATCGTGGTGCTGATTGTGATGGTGCTGATCTACTCCCTGCTGGACCGGAATAAGATCTTCTCCGGCGACCCCGCCTATAACCACACGGCCAGCAACACCCGCACCACCTATGAGTATGCCCGCTGGGAGGCCTATGGCTATGTAGATTACATCCCCTATGCGGACTATCTGCGGGATCTGGTCAAGGCGGGGGAGATTGACGCGGAAGCCCAGAAGGGGGCGGCGGCTCTGGGCCGTACGGCGGAAAAGGATTCCGAGCTGACGGTGGAGTACACGGCCAAATTCCGGGAGTATTATGAGTCCCAGGGCTATGAGGTGATCCGCCTGGACGCGGACACCAAAAAAAATGGCCAGATCAAGAGCGGCGGCAATCCCGCCCTGTTTGCCGTCAAGGACGTCCCGCTAGCCCAGCGGGCCCTTAAGTATTTTATGCAGATGTTCCGGTTTGACAACATCCACTATGTGCCAGAGGAAACTGACATCGGGGAGCGGGGGCTGACCTTCACCCTGCACGACCCAGTATATGGGGGGGAGAAATTCGCCCCGGCTATCATAGGGAACGGCACCCTGCATAAGTACCTGCTGTACTTTGACGGCCAGTTCCCCTACCTCCACCAGAATTTCCTGAACATCCAACTGGGTGAGTCCTTCACCGTCAACCAGGGTGTGGACGTGTTCGACACCATGACGGAGACCCAGGGTTCCTATGTGCTGTCCACCGTCACCTACCCCACCGGGGTAACGCTGGAACGGGCGGACGATCTGCACACCGCCACCTATGTGGAGGGCTCCAGAGACTCTATCGCCTCCAACGCGGAGTGGTTCACCGATGATTACACCAACGTGAAGATCGTCAAGGTGGGTATGTCCCGCCTGGGCTATTCCTTTGTCATCGGTATTATTTCGACAATTCTGGCCTATATCTTGGGCCTGCCCATCGGCTTGCTGATGAGCCGGTACAAGGAGGGCCTGTTGGACAAGATCGGCACCATCTATATTATGTTCATCATCGCGGTGCCCAGTCTTGCGTATATTTTCTTGTTTAAGGCGATGGGCGGTGCGATCTTCAAGCTGCCGACGCTGTTCGACGTTGAGTCCGGGAGCAAGCTGATGTATATTCTGCCCATCGTTTCCCTGGCCCTGCCCAGCATAGCCAACCTGATGAAGTGGATGCGCCGGTATATGATCGACCAGATGAACTCCGATTACGTGAAGTTCGCCCGGTCCGGGGGCCTGTCCGAGACGGAGATTTTTACCAAACATATCTGGAAGAACGCCATGATCCCCCTGGTCCATGGCGTCCCCGCGAGCATTATTTTCGCCATGACGGGTGCCATCATCACCGAGCGTGTGTACGTGGTTCCCGGCGCCGGCAACCTGTTGACCACCGCAATCAACCGCTATGACAACGCCGTCATTGTGGGCGTGACGTTCTTCTACGCGGTGCTGTCCGTTGTTGCCATCATCCTGGGCGACGTACTGATGGCCATGGTGGATCCGCGGATTTCCTTCACAGATAAAGCGAGGTGAGCACGGTGGAAGATTTCAATAAGAAATATAATTTGAGCGATGCGGAGCTGTTTGCTCCCGTGGATCACAGTGAACTGGAGTCAGAGAAGATCACGGCGCCCCGGTATTCTTACTGGAAAAGCGTGTTCCGCGTGTTTTTCCGGAACAAGGTTAACATCGTCATCCTTTCCCTGCTGCTGTTTGTCATCTTGTTCGCCTATATCTATCCGGCCGTGACCCACTACGATCCGTACGCCAACCTGATGGATCCCGCCTCCAAGCACCTGGGTCCCGTCGCGGCTATGAACTACTTCGGGGCCAACCTGAAGTGGATCCTGGGCACCGGCGCCAGCGGTGAGCCCACCTTTGAGGCTATCTGGAACGGTTCGCGTATCTCCATCTCCCTGGCGTTCCTCTGCGCGGCGATCAACATGACTGTTGGCGTGTGCATCGGCGCGGTGTGGGGCTTCTCCAAGAAAGTGGATATGATCATGATGGAGATCTACAACATCGTGGGCAACGTGCCCACCATCCTGATCATCTCGGTTCTGGCCATGCTGTTTGCGCCCACCTTCTGGACCATGGTGTTCGCCCTGACGGTGGTGGGATGGATTGCCATCGCCTACTTCATCCGAACCCAGGTGGTTATCATCCGTGACCGGGAATATAACCTGGCCTCGAAATGCCTGGGCACCTCCACAATCAAGATCGCCATGAAGAACATTCTGCCCTTCATGACCTCCGTCATCGTGACCCTGCTGGCCACTGAGCTGCCCAGCTACATCTCCTACGAGGTGTTCCTGGCCTATATCGGCCTGGGCATGAGCGATATGTCCCTGGGCCGCTTGATCTACCAGGCGGAAGGCGCCATGGTCACCCCCGGCTGGGAGATTGAGTTCTGGAGTCCCGTGGCCATCGCTTCCATCATCACCGTGGTGCTGTATGTGGTCGGCCAGAATCTGGGCGACGCGTCCGATCCGCGGACCCATATGTAAGGAGGGGCCGATATGGAAGATAAGAAAGTATTGCTGTCCATTAAGGATCTTGAGGTCAAGTTCCGGGTCCGCGGCCGTATCCTCACAGCTATCCGGGGGATCTCCCTGGACATCTACGAGAATGAATCCATCGCCATCGTGGGCGAATCCGGATCCGGCAAGTCGGTGTTCACCAAGACCTTTGCGGGAATGCTGGACTCTAACGGCTTTATTGACAACGGATCCATCATTTTCAGCGATGATGAGCTGGCCGATACGGTGGTCAAAATCGACTCCCTGGCCAATTCCCTGATGAGCAAGGCCAAGCACAAGCTGGACGAGTACTCCCACCTGGAGCTGGGCGCGGCCACCTACCAGAAAATCCTGGTGCTGGAGAGTGAAAAGAAGGAAAAAAGCGGCCTGAGCAGCGCCGAATTGGAGGCTCAGGATGCGGAGATTCGGGAGCTTCAGCACCAGCGGACTGATCTGTTCAACCTGAAGCAGACCTATGATCCGGCCAAGGAGAAGGACAAGATCAGGCAGGCTGCCAAGGATATCAAGGAGTACGATGCAAAAATCAAAGCCCTGACCAAACGCAATGAGCAGGTTGCCCGGGAAAAGAAGCACAATGTTGAGGCGGACGCGGCATATATGAAGCATTATCATGAGGAATCCGCCCGGCTCAAGGCCCAGTACGAGCAGGAGATCAAGGGGACCGTCCCGGAGAAAGCGCTGAAGCGCAACGAGATTCTGGCCAAAGAGATCTATCTGTCCGTGGGCCGCTACGGGCTGAAAAAGCGGATCCAGTTTACCAATAAGCTGCTGGAGGCGCTGAAAAAGGCTATGGAGCTGGGGGTGGATCTGGACGATGAAGCCCAGCGCAACGCGGTGTTTGACAACGTCACGTTCCGGGTGCGATACCTGGATGAGACGCCGGAGAAGCTCCACGGCACATGCATTTTGAACCTGGCCAACGTGCGCTACTCCAAGGACTGGAGCCAGATCCGGGGCCGCCGCATCGCCACGGTGTTCCAGGACCCCATGACCTCCCTGAATCCCATCATCACCATTGGCAAGCAGATCACCTCCATCATCCTCAAGCACCAGGACTGCACCGAGGCGGAGGCCCGCCAACGTGCCCTGGAGCTGATGCATAAGGTGGGTATCCCCAATGCCGCTGCCCGGTTTGACGACTACCCCTTCCAGTATTCCGGCGGTATGCGGCAGCGCATCGTCATTGCCATCGCCCTGTCCTGCCAGCCCAAGATCCTGATCTGTGACGAGCCTACCACCGCGTTGGATGTGACCATTCAGGCCCAAATCCTGCAGCTGATCAAGGATCTGCAAAAGGAATTCCAGTATACCATTGTGTTCATCACCCATGACCTGGGCGTGGTGGCCAATGTGGCTGACCGCGTGGCAGTGCTTTACGCCGGACAGATCATCGAGTTGGGCACGGTGAGAGAGGTCTTTTACGATCCCAAGCACCCCTACACCTGGGCGCTGCTGTCCTCCCTGCCCCAGCTGGCGCAGAAGAACACCAAGCTGTACTCCATCACCGGGACCCCGCCCTCCCTGTACAACCAGATTGTGGGCGATGCCTTTGCCCCCCGCAACCCGTACTGCCTCAAGATCGACACCTTGGAGGAACCACCCCTGTTCCAGGTCAGCGAGACCCACTTCGCGAAAACCTGGCTGCTGGATCCCCGGTCGCCCAAGATTGAGAAGCCGGAGGGCATCCAGAACATCCACGAGAAGCTGATGGAAGCATTCAACATTGAAGGAGGGGCGGATCGTGAGTCAAGAAAAAGCAAATGAGGTCCGGGCCTCCACGCTGCCGGCGCATGGCCCGTTGGATGAAAACGGCAGGGAAATCCTGCTGTCGCTGAAAAACGTAGATATCACCTTTGGCAAGGGGGACAGCGCGGTGCGCGCTGTCCAGGATGCGTCCTTTGATATCTACAAGGGGGAGACCTTCTCCCTGGTGGGCGAGTCCGGATCCGGCAAGACCACCGTGGGCCGGGCTGTAATCCGGGTCAATCCCCTGGCCGCCGGTGAGATCCTGTATAAGGGTGTGCGCATTTCCGGCAAGATCCCCCGCGCCCTGGACCGCGAGGTTATCCGCAACATCCAGATGGTGTTCCAGGATCCGGCGGCGTCGCTGAACGAGCGCGCCACCGTGGATTACATCATCTCCGAGGGCCTTTACAACTTCCACCTGTTTGAAAACGAGGCTGACCGCGTGCACAAGGTGGAAACCATGATTGAGGAAGTGGGCCTGCTCCCCGAGCACCTGACCCGCTATCCCCATGAGTTCTCCGGCGGCCAGCGCCAGCGTATCGGCATTGCCCGGGCCATGGTCATGGAGCCGGAGCTGGTGGTGGCGGACGAGCCCATCTCCGCCTTGGACGTGTCCATCCGCGCCCAGGTGCTCAACCTGATGAAGAAGTTCCAGGAGGAAAAGCAGCTGACCTACCTGTTCATTGCCCACGACCTGTCGGTGGTGCGTTTCATCTCTGACCGCATCGGCGTTATCTACAAGGGCCGTATCGTGGAGGTGGCCGAGGCGGACGAGCTGTTCAATTTCCCCCTGCACCCCTACACCCACTCCCTGATCTCCGCCATCCCCATCCCCGATCCGGAGCTGGAGAAAAACAAGGTGCTGTACACCTATGATCCGTCCATCCACGACTATTCGGAGGATAAGCCGGAGTTCGTGTGCATCGGACACGACCACTACGTGTATGGCAACAAAAAGGAAATCGAGGAATACAAGGCCATCCGGGACGCCGGTGTGCCGGTGAAGCCCATTACCATCCGGGATCCCAACACCCCGGAGGAAAAAAGGGAAGATGATGAATTCTCCGCCGTTGCCGAGGCGGAGATCTTGGCGCACCCCGCCCGGGATACCGGCAGCGTCTGGTACCGGATTTTCTCCTTCCTGCTGCCCATTCTGGGCCTGATCGGGGCAGTATTGTTCCGAAAACACAACCATATCCGCAACTATAAGGCATGTAAGGGCGGCGCAATTGCAGGGTTCATTTTCCTGGCGGTGATTTTGGTCATCTTCGTGTTGCTGATCGTCCTGGCGGTGATTTAGGCTTGGGGCGTACTGCAAGGGATAACCGGGACAGGGCACGCCCCAGGCCGGTGGAAAAAATCCAGCTGTCCGGGGAAAATTTGACGCGGCGGTTGATTGCGGCGGCAGTCGCGCTGGTGATCGGCGGGATTGCGCTGACATATGCCGTCAGCCAGATGCTGGCGCCGGAGGTTGGCTGGCAGACCATTGAGGCCAGCCTTGCCGAGGGGCCGAACTGCGGCAGCGAGCTTGTGTTCCACTATGAGCTGGGCGCTGCGGAGGGTTCCCCCTCGGCGGAGAACAGTGCGGTGACCACCCTGTATACCGACGCCTGCCGGAAGCTGTACCAGCTGTTCCATACGGAGGAGAGCTTTACTGGCGTGACCAATCTGTGGTATGTCAGCCAGCACCCCAACGAAACGGTTACGGTGGACGATATCCTGTACAGGGCGTTTGAAAGTGTGCAGCGCTGTGGCGACCGCACGGTTTACCTGGGGCCGGTATACGCCCACTACGGCGGGCTGTTTTATTGCACCGACGACAGCCAGCTCGTGGAGTATGACCCCTTTCTCAACAATGAGATCCGGGCGGAATTTGCAGCTGCAGCCGCCTTTGCCCGGGATCCCCAGGCCATCGAACTGCGCCTGCTGGGGGGCAACCGGGTGTGCCTTTCCGTGTCGGAGGAATATCTGGCCTATGCCCAGCAGGAGGGGATAGAACGCTTTCTGGACTTTGGCTGGCTGAAAAACGCGTTTATTGTGGATGCGATTGCCGAGATTATGGTGGAGAACGGGTACACGCATGGTTCCATTTCCAGCGGCAACGGCTTCAGCCGCAACCTGGACGATCGTGAGGTGCCCTACAGCCAGAACCTGTTCGACAGGGTGGACGGAGTCATCTATCCGGTGGGGGAAATGACCTACCGGGGTCCCATGAGCATCGTCTATTTGCGGGATTATCCCATGAACGATATGGACCGCTATTGGAGCTACCAGCTTGAGGACGGATCCGTGCGCAGCAGTTATCTGGATCCGGCGGACGGCCTGTGCAGGAGCGCGGCCCATGACCTGGTCTGTTATTCGCAGACGTTGAGCTGTGCGGAAATCGCCCTTCAGGCGGCCCCCATCTATGTGTCGGACACGCTGGATGTCCAGGCGCTGGAGGCTCTGGCGGGGGTTGGCATCCAGTCCATCCGCTGTGAGGGCAGGAACGTCTTGGGTACGGAGCCTGATTTGGAAATTGCCAATCTCTATGAGGGGGGCGGCGTGTGCTACTCCCTGCTGACAGACTGAGAGGCAGCGTCCGGGAAAGTTTAAGCAATGACGGCCCTGCGGTTTTTGCCGCAGGGCCGTTTTGGTAAACGGGGAAGGGAAGCCCTGTCGGAAAAGGGATAAAAAAGTGCCGCCCATTTGGGCGGCACTTTGAAAAGGGTCGAAAACTCAGCGCTTGGAGAACTGAGGTGCGCGGCGGGCGGCCTTGAGGCCGTACTTCTTGCACCCGCCAGATAAAAACCGTTGATTTCCAATGGCTATAGGTGTTCTGTATCAATTTAAACCTCAGATTTAACCCGAAAATGCGCGGTTAACCTTGTCAGCCAAATCCTCTGGCCTGTTATACGTCAGATGGGCATAGATGTCCAGAGTGATTTTGGCGTGCTCATGTCCGGCCAAATACTGAACGGTTTTAACATCTACGCCAGCAAGTAGCAGATTAGTGATGTAGGTGTGCCGGAGCTGGTGGGGGGTTACCTCAAAGTCGATGCTGTACACCACGTTGTTGTTGTGGGCGGCCCGCTCCCCCAGAACGGGGGTAACAGTGTGCGGGATCTTTTGGCCGTTGACGTAGCGGTAATAAGTCCGCTCCCTGACGGTGCGGGTGCGCACATAGCCCCACACCCGGCGCCACTGTGTTTCCGAGAGGGCTCCGCCGTCCCGGTTGGAAATCACAAAATCCGAGGCAGATTTCTCCTTGACGGCCTTCAAGCATTCCACCAGCTGCGGTGGGATCGGGATCATCCGCTTTGCCGCCTTCGTCTTCAGGTCGGTCAAGATGACCGGCCTGTTGTGCTCTACGTGCCAGGCCCGGCAAACGGCGATGTGTGGGGCATCCCCTTCCAGGAAAACACTATCCCACTGGAGGGCAAGGGCCTCCTCCCGGCGCAGGCCGGAGTAAAGGCAGAGCATGATAAAGGGGTACGGGGGCAGGCCACGAACCGCATCCAGCAGGGTGGTGACCTGTTCATTTGTGAGAGCTGTCTTTTCTTTCGGAGCCTTCCCGCCGCGGGGGTTCAGATTTTTGCAGGGCGACTCATCTATGATACGGCTTTCCACTGCAGAACCGAAAATCATTTTGTAAAGCATCTGCACCCCACGGTAAATGGAGGCGGACTGTGCAGCGGCCTTGTTGATGGCCATCTTCACATCGTCCGGGGTGACCTCGGCCATGTACTTGTCCCCCAGCGGTTCAATAACATAGATTTTGACCTTGGAGGTGTAGTCCACCAGAGTGGTAGTGCGGACGTGGGATCCGTGCATGGCGAGCCACTTCTCAGCGTACTCCTTCACGGTGGGGTTCTCCCGATGGTAGACCTCCTCCTCAATTTCCCGCTGGACCCCAGCAAGCTTCTCTGTTAGCTCATCTGGTGTTTTTCCATAGATTGCAATGTACTTACCATCAGGGCCTTTGATTCGCTTTCGATACAGTTTTAGCCGTTCCACATATTCATACGCAGGCTTTTTCGGTCGAGCCATTGATGTCCTCTCCGATCATTTAGCAGTAAAGATATTTTTGATTAGCTCGGGCGACAAAACATCCATGTCAAATCCCTCAGCACGGCTTACTCTGGCAGCAGATGGGTCAGTTCCCATGACTACAGCAGAACTATCACACTCAATCTTCTCAGACCATATACCACTACGTTCGGTTATTTCCGCTCTAATTCCACCTACACCATTACTGCTTTTTGGAAGATGACCAGCAAGAGCCAGAGTTAATCCATACAGTGGTGGATGTTCAGAATCAAAAATGCACCTTTCAACATCGCCATCCAGTTCCATTGCCAAAGCATACATATGCTTGCAAGGTAATCGCCTTTTACGATAGTCAGGGCAACTGCACCGCTTATAACTTGTCAGATATACAGCGGTTTTCCCTTGGATTTTCGCAAGCCGGTATTGAGGGTCATAACTCAATACAGAGATTTCTTTATCCAGCGTAGCACGGCTCATACGGTCGTACTGCCCCGAAGCTTCATGAATCGAAGAATCCCAGATATCCCAACCCGGAATTGCTGAAAAATCTTCACTAATCTTATGAATGGTAAACTTTTGGATATCTGCTTGTGTGACATAACGAACGCCACAGAAATTAGCAATTTTCTGTATTTCCTCTCGCATTTCTAATGAAAAATCCGCAGGAGGATTTAGAGAATCAACTGAATTGTCAGGAATATGTTCCGAGTGCTCTGATTTCTGCTTTGCGATATGTTTAATACTGAAAACCACAATGACTATCATAAGCAAAATAAAAATGGCTATCCCATTTTGAAATCCCCTCCATGGTTTTGTGATATTTCGGTGCATTCCTACTGAATACAACAGTAAATGACGAAAAAATGTGCTATAATCCATTATGCGCAAATACATACCTTGACGCCAGGGTGGAAAGGAACGCTCATGCCAGACATCGATACACAAATCCTACTTCTGTTCCACCAGCTGGATGCAGAGCAGAAACAGGGGTTTATTTGCCTTGCCCAGTCAATGTTAACAGCTGCGCAAGAAGAAATGCCTTCTGATCCGCAGACAGCTTCTTCATAAGTTCCATGAGCTGCCGATCCTGCTCATCAAGCCCATCCTCGGAAACGGGGGTGGGCTTTTTTTCTTGCTCTCCGATCAGATATGACATAGAGACACCGAGGGCATCCGCTACAACCTTAACCTTGGCAACAGACGGAGAACTTCTGTCCCATTTGTTTATGCTACCATTTCCCAGCCCGCACTGCTGCTCTAATGAGAAAAGACTTTTCCCCTGTTCTTTGCACAGTCGCCTAATAGTTTCAACCATAAAAGCACCCCAAAAGAATTTAGAGAATTTTCTGAGTATCGCTTGACATTTAGAAAATTCTCTGATAAGCTTAGGGGGCCTTGAGGGAACAAAAAACCAAGCCCCCCTAAAATAGCGGACTTATCAGAAAATTTCTAAGGCTTCAGCAAAAGTATATTAGCAAATTTTCTAATAGGTGTCAAGGTGTAGGAGGTGAGATTTTGATTTTAGACAACGTCAAGCGTTTGTGCCGCGAACACGGAACCAACATCACGGAACTGGAGAAAGCGGTCGGCATCGGAACCGGGAGCATTTACAAGTGGGGCAAATCGTCTCCCAGTGTGAACGCGGCCAAGCTGGTGGCGGACTTCTTTGGCATAACAGTGGACGAGATGCTGACCGACCAATCGGCGCGGGACGTTGACCAGTCCAGCGCATGAAAAAAGCCGCCCCAGGCGGCAAGGAGGTAAACCCTATGTCTGAACGAGTAAGTACTTTGAGCATTGATTCCGCAATCCGCATCGCAAAGATCATCGCTACGGCCCCGGTGGCCCGGATGCCGATGATTACTCAGCTTTTCCACCAAGCATCGGTAGATTTGGAAGGGTTGGAGGAACTGATGGAAAACAGTACCCTCACCAGTCAAAATCTGCTGATTGACACGGATGAATTTGTTCGTGAACTGACGGAGGGCCGGGAGTTGACTGCCCGGGGATACCTGTTCACGCCGAACGAATTCAATCGGTTTTGCTTGGATAGGAACCTCCAGCCCCGTCTGGTAAAACGGCACCTCTATGCAAAAGACTATATTGAGGCAACGAAGGAATCCGATGGGAAACTGACCTATTCCGTATCAGTTTGGATTGATGGTATTTCTCAACGGCGTGTTGTTGTAAAGCCACTCTAAAAAACGCCCCGCTGGCGGAGGAGGTGGGCGCATGAAGAGCCCGTTAAGGCAACGAGTGGAAAAGCTCCAGGGCGAACTCAGCGACGTCATGGAGGTGCTCAAGAAAGAGGGTCAGAGCGACGGTGAACGCCGCTACAAGAAAATCATGGCGGAAGCTGTGTTTCTTATCCTTTTCCGTCTTGATTTCATTGGCACGGTGATTCTCATTATCTTCGGAATGGTGCTTGGTCACATCTTGAGCAATGCGCTTTAGGCCGCAGGCAACAAGGAGGTGAACGAAAATTCTAAAATCGAATCCTACTCCACAAAAATCCCCCCTTCTGCAGCAAAGTGTCAACGCCGATATGAAATTGTAAGAAAACGCCGAAGAAATTTTGTCGTTTT
>CAJTVM010000037.1:10480-25834 GCA_910579595.1 uncultured Oscillospiraceae bacterium | reverse complement strand
CGATAATGGCACCTTCAACCCTGACGGCCCCATGACCCGCGCGCAGTTTGCCAAGTTCATCGTGACCCTGATGGGCCTGCCCACCGGCAGCACCGAGATGCCCTTTGAGGACGTGATGGGCTCCGCCGATGAGTGGGCCGCGCCGTACATCGCCGCCGCCCACAAGGCCGGCATCATCAACGGCAAGAGCACCACCCGCTTCGCCCCCCGGGATGACGTGAGCTTTGACCAGTCCGCCGCCATGATGGCCCGCGCCGTGGGCCTGGTGGACAAGGACGCTTACGGCGACAAAGTCACCGAGAAGCTCACCGAGCTGGGGATGCTGGACGACAACGTTAAGCCCGACGCCGAGCCTACCCGCGCCCTGGTGGCCGGTCTGGCCGACAACATGATCGGTACTTACGTCACCGAGGCCACCCTTGACGAGGTCGCGCCGGAGGGCGTGATCGCCGACGAGATTCCCAGCGGCATCATCCTGGTCGTGGCCAGCGAGGGCCTCGCGGTCGAGATCAAGGACGTGACCACCACCGCCCCCATCGTGCTCCAGGGCGGCCACGTCACCCTGACCAATACCACCGCCCCCAGCGTGAAGGTGAGCGGCGGCAACGCCAACATTGAGATCGACAAGGACAGCACCGTTGACAGCGTCACCGTGGACGGCACCAACGCCAGCCTGAAGGTGGACGGCACTGTGGCGAATGTTACCGTGACCGCGGACGCCACCATCAGCCACCTGGAGGGCGAGGGCGTCAGCAAGGACAACGTGACCAACAACACCGGCGCGGAGATCGAGGTCAACGGCGAGACCGTGGCCCCCACCCCCGCCGAGCCCGAGAACCCCGATGACGAGCAGGGCGAGAGCACCGGCTTTGTGCCCACTCCCAGCAAGCCCGCGACGAACCCCGAGGCGGAAGATAATCCCGGCGCGGATGCGCCCAAGGTGCCCGCCGCGAGTGCCGGTACAACTGTAGAGAATCCGGATTCTGCTGCTGCGGCACACACGCATGATTATACTGATGTCGCAGTTGCATATAGTGGGGAAGGCTATGCGGAAGCGACCTGTACCACCGAAGGCAAAGGCTACTATACCTGCAAAGTTGAAAATTGTGGCGCAAAGAGCGTAGTGACCGTCCCCAAGCTGGGCCACAAGTGGTATA
Organism: uncultured Oscillospiraceae bacterium; assembly: GCA_910579595.1. Taxonomy (GTDB): domain Bacteria; phylum Bacillota; class Clostridia; order Oscillospirales; family Oscillospiraceae; genus Enterenecus. The sequence goes on along the minus strand of CAJTVM010000037.1, from coordinate 24,677 downwards.
AGAGCGCTGTGGAGGGCGCTACCTGCACGACGCCTGGTGCCATTACCTGGAGCTGTGCCAACGGTGAGAACTGCGTGAAGTGCGGCGAAGGCGAGACGGCGAACAAGGAAGCCGTCCCCGCCCTGGGCCATCAGCAGGTGAACAGCTCCAAGGCGGCGACCTGCACTGAGGGCGGCTGGGGCACCGGTATTGCCTGTGGCCGTGAGGGTTGCACGAAGGACGGTTCTTCTCTTGATGCCGGGAAGTGGATTAGTAGGGCGCCGCAGGCGATCGCCGCCCTTGGCCACAGCTGGCAGAAAGTGACCAGCTCGAGTGAGGATGGTGAGACTACGTCTTTCAAGTGCACCCGCACTGGCTGCGATGGAACGTCGCCCACCTGCCCCGAGGCTGCGAATCACGCCAATATTTACAATACCGCGACGTGCAAGATCTGCGGCGAGGCCGGCACCAAGGTGCCTCCCGTGGCCCATGCCACGCACGAAGCTGCGGAGAATGCCGTGTGGCAGAATAACGAGTCCAAGCATTGGAAAGCCTGCAAGATTGAGAATTGCGAAGTGCACGTGAGCGAGGGCAACCATGCGGCTGGTGAGTGGACCGATGGTAAAAAGACCTGCACCACATGCGGCTATGAGATGGAAACCTGCGATCACAGCGGCGCTACAAAGCCGAATGGCAAGGCAGACGGCAAGACTGTGTGCGCCACCTGCGGCGGCAATGAAAAGGCTTGCACCGTTACCGAGGGCGCGGGCCACACCACTGCGGGAACTTGTTCGGCCTGCGGGTTGGTAAAAGCGTCCGAGACGACGACTCCCTGATCTGAGATAAACATCTGAACCATACTGAAGAGGGCGCCGGACGAAAGTCCGGCGCCCTTTATTTGGCTATTTATCTTATATCGGCGTACCTGATGCAAAAATTAAGCGTCTTTCAAAAAAACATCAAAAAAGAAAAACTATAGTGAATTTTCATTTTTCTTTCCAAAAAAATTGGAAATGGGGCTTGCAATCATTTCAAGCCTGCCTTATAATGAAAGCGTGCCGCCAGATCATGCCCGGTGTGGCGGACGATATCTTTCATAGGGAGGTAACACCTAAAATGAAGAAAAAAGTTTTAGCCGCTTTGCTGGTCGTGTGCATGGTCGCGTCCATGATGCTCGTGCCCGCTATGGCGGCGGACGAGGGCGCCTTTACTGATGTGTCCGGGGATCACTGGGCCAGCGATGCCATCGAGCGCTGGGCCGGTTATGGCGTACTTACCGGCCACGACGACGGCACCTTCAACCCTGACGGCCCCATGACCCGCGCGCAGTTCGCCAAGTTCGTGGTGGAGCTGATGGGCCTGACAAACAAGAGCGGCAAAACCTTCGCCGACGTGGAGGCCGACAGCAGCCTGAGCTGGGCGAAGGAGTTCATCGACATCGCCTACACCAACGGCATCATCACCGGCTATGATGAGGACACCTTCGGCGGCAAGCGCGAGGTGACCTTCAACGCGGGCGCTACCATGCTCAGCCGCGCCCTGGGCCTGGTGACCGTTGAGGAGTCCAAGGGCGACAACTTCCAGACCGCCGCCGCCGACAAGCTCAGTGAGCTGGGGATGCTGGATGACAACGTCAAGGCCGATGCCGAGCCTACCCGCGCCCTGATGGCCGGTCTGGCTAACAACATGATCGGCGTGTACGTCACCCCCGGTACCGTTGACGACGTTACCGAGGACGGCGTGATCACCGGCGAGATTCCCAGCGGCATCATCCTGGTCGTGGCCAGCGAGGGCCTCGCGGTCGAGATCAAGGACGTGACCACCACCGCCCCCATCGTGCTCCAGGGCGGCCACGTCACCCTGACCAATACCACCGCCCCCAGCGTGAAGGTGAGCGGCGGCAACGCCAACATTGAGATCGACAAGGACAGCACCGTTGACAGCGTCACCGTGGACGGCACCAACGCCAGCCTGAAGGTGGACGGCACTGTGGCGAATGTTACCGTGACCGCGGACGCCACCATCAGCCACCTGGAGGGCGAGGGCGTCAGCAAGGACAACGTGACCAACAACACCGGCGCGGAGATCGAGGTCAACGGCGAGACCGTGGCCCCCACCCCCGCCGAGCCCGAGAACCCCGATGACGAGCAGGGCGAGAGCACCGGCTTTGTGCCCACTCCCAGCAAGCCCGCCCAGCCCCCCAAGGTGGATGAGTCCAAGCCTGACGCGGACAGCCAGAAGGAAACCACCAAAGACGATGCCGGCAATGTCGTTCCCGGTGATACCGTGTGCAAAAATCACGTTTGGGGCGGTAAGGTCACTGATTCCTGTGTTGCCGCGACCTGCACCACCGATGGTAAGGACGTCTATAAATGTACTGGTAAAGTTACCGTAACGGAGACTGATGAGGAGACTGGTGCGAAAACCACAAAAGAGGTTGATTGCACCGCTGTGAAGGAAGTCACCGTACCCAAGCTGGGCCATAAGATGTATCTCTTGGAGAGAGATGTAACTGCCGCAAAGTGCACTGCCGCTGGCAAGGCGATCCATCGCTGTGCGAACGAAAGCTGTAACTATACAGAAGAGGAGAGCATCGCAGCTCTGGGCCACCATCTGGTGAACCTTCCTGCCAAGGCGGCTACCGCCGAAGAAGCGGGCAACACCGCCGGGATCTATTGCGACCGCGAGAATTGCGATGGGACGAAAAAAAATATTGCTGGTAAAAACGTCTATTGGGCCGTTGAGGCGAAAGTGATTCCGGCGACCGGCGGCGGCGAGACTCCCGATCCCAGCCCCACTCCCGATCCCAGCCCCACTGCCGAGCCTACCCCCGCCCCCACTGCCGAGCCTACCACAACACCCGAGCCTGAGGCTACCGGGAAATAACTACCATAAAATTTTATGTGGAGAGCGCCGGACGAACGTCCGGCGCTCTTTTTGCCCCTTGACAAATTCCCGCAGACGGGGTATCATAACCATAGAAGGGCGCTGCACATCAAGGCGGTTAGTCCTTAGAGTTTGGGTTTTCTATTCAACATAGAAACCGTCACTTGTGGGAGTGGCGGTTTCTGCATTTTACCTGAATGGTAATTGCCCACTCATTGACGTGAAACGTCACGGTAATCAGTATCATAGGGTCACCCCCTTCCGGGGTTATGTGACCAACCGCCTTTTCTAACTCAAGATGTGCAGCGCCTACCCCTAATATAACACAGGCTTCGACAAAAGACAAGCCCTCCGCCGCTGGCGGGGGCTTGCTGTTTGTATTATTTCTGCTTGGGCTTGAACTGCTCGTCGCCGCTTTCGATATACTTGATTAAGTTAATGCTATCCTCAGCCGACCAGCCCGCGCTTTGCAGGGCCTCAATCAGCCGGTAATTCTCCTGCATATTCACGTTCACCTCCTCGCATATCGTTTGTCCAGGATTTCGATGGCCTGGGCCACCGCGTGGCCGTCGCAGTGGGCCAGTACCCGAGCCCCCATCCCCCGCACCTCCTGAGAACAGTTGGCCGGGGCAAAGGGGATGGCTGACAGGGCCAGCATGGGTACGTCGTTCTGGTTGTCCCCCATGCAGTACAAATTCCCCGGGGCGATGTCCAGCAGCCGGGCCACCCGGGCCACCATGGCGCCCTTGTGGCTGCCCTTGTCGGTGACCTCCAGCAGATGGGGGTTGGAGAAAATCGCCTCATAGCTGTCCCCCCAGCGGTGAAGGAGGCGGGCCTGTACCTGCTTCAAATAAGGCTCCTCCTGCTCCAGGATCACCTTCGTCCACGGCATGGGCATATCCGGGATGGCGCCGCAGGAAATCTGCCGTCCGCGCACCTTGGCCAGGTGGGCGGTGGTGATGTCGTTGGGGTTGTAGACGTAGATATCGTCGCCGTGGTAGGCTTCTACCGCCAGCTGGGGGAAGGCGCGGCACAGCTCCACAAAGCGGGCGGGGGCGGCGGCGTCCAGGAAGGTCTGGGCCAGATAGCGGTTTTCCGCGTAGTCGAAAATGGCCGCGCCGTTGCTGAGCACCACCGGCGCGTTGAGGGGGAGGCGTTCCCGCTCAATTTGCGGGGTGAAGGTGCGGTGGGCCCGCCCGGTGGCGATGGAAAACCGACCGCCATTGCCGATGAAGTGCCGGATGGCGGCATGGTTCTCGGGGGAGACGGTGTGGGCGCTGTTATATAAAGTATCGTCGTAGTCGGTGAAGAAAAGCACACCGTCAAATTTACCCACAAAAATCAACCCTTATTTTAAATCTTCCCCATTGAGAAATTTGCGCAGGGGCGCCATCAGCGCCGCGCACACCGCCACGGCCAGAATGGTGCTGGGGAGCATATAGCCGCCGTTATACAGCGCGGAATAGAAGAAGGGGGAGGTCATGGTCAGGCCCATGAATTCCTCCGGCATATACTCGGCGTATACGGTGACGCCGCTGATGTAATGCACGATGAACCGGGCCGCGCCGGCAACGAGGGCCGCCAGCGGGATGAGGTTGGCGCGGCGCTTGAACAGGCCCGCCAGCCCCACCATGGCGTAGGCTCCAGTGTAGTCAAAGATGATGGAGATCCAGTTCAGCACAAAGCTGTCCAACCCCAGGAAATACTTCAGCGTGCCGAATACCGCGCCGGCGGCGATGCCCCAGGGCGCGCCCCAGCGTACGGCGAAAAGGATGATGGGGATCATTGCGGCGCTGATGGAGCCGCCCTGGAACCACAGATCCAGTTCTACAAAGGTCAGCGCGTAGGCCAGCGCGATGCTGACCGCGCCCTCGCAGAGCATACGGGTGGTTTGGTTTACGTTTTTCATGTGTCGTTTCCTCCTGAAATAAGTATACCGCAATGCAAACGGTGCAATGCGGTAGCGGGAGAAACGACGCGGCCCGGCAGGCTTGCGCCCGCCCGTCGAATACACTTCCTACGCCGGCATTACCCGGATCAGGTTCGAGGGACCGGGAGGGCATAATCCTCCACATCACAGCCGGAAATGCTTCCAGCGCCCCTGTGCTATTCTGTTTGCCCTGCGGCTGCTTTTATTGTAGACGAAAGGAGCGGCGCTGTCAAGGGTGGGGCGCAAAACGCCGAAAAGAGGGGTTAAATTTTGGCAATTTTGCCAAGGGCACCATAGAATGGGCCAAAAGCCCCCAAAATCCGGCACAAGCCAACAAGATATGCCCCAAAATGCGGATGGCTTGGGTGGAACAGGGAAAATCGGGGGTTGACGAACGGCAAAAATAGGTGTAGGATATGGCTGTAACCGTTTTGTAACCCTTTGCAACCATCGTAGGAGGTAAAACCGTGAAACACACCCGCGACAGCCGCAGGCCGGACGAGGCGGCCAAAGAAAAAAATGCTGTGAACGGTGCGAATCAGACGCAATCCACCGCACCCCAATCGTGGAAGGAATATATTGATCAGACTATGCCCGTGCAGAAGCGGGAGGCCGAAGTGAAGCAGGACGCCGCGCCCAGGAGGGAAGCCAAGCGCAAGGCAGACGCAGAGCCCAAGGCGGACGCCCAGCCGGGGCGGGAGTCCCGGCCCAAGCTGGACGTGTCCGAGGCCAAGGCCCAGGCCAAGGAGGCGTGGGGCCGGTTTGCCCAGTGGGCGGGGGAGGCAGGGAAAAACGCCCGCACCGCCGCCGGAACGGGTTGGGAGAAGTTCAGCAGTCTCACCGCCGGGGGGCGGGGAAAGCTGGGCAAGGGCGCCGCGAGGATCCGCAACGTTGTGGCAAAGCACCCGGTGTCCCCCCTGCTGTATGCCACCGTGTTGGCGGTGGGCATCGGCGTGATGGCCTTCAAGGGCACCTACGCCCGGGCATACGTGCTGGAGGTCAACGGCCAGGCGGTCGGTATGGTGTCCGGCGAGGACGAGGCCAACGCCATTCTGGACAACGTGGAGAGCCGCGCCGCCAGCATTTTGGGCGACGGCTACAGCTATGAGGCCGAGGTCAGCCTTGCCCCGGTGTACGCCCCCGCCAACGCCCTCAGCGACGCCGCCGAGGTGGAGGACACCCTGTTCAGCGAGGTAGGGGCCTATATGACAGCCTATGGCATCTCGGTGGACGGTGTGGAGATTGGCTGTGCCGCCGACCAGAACGAGCTGTACCGGATGCTGGATGAGATCGCCCAGCCCTTTATTCCCGCCAACGCGGTGCGCTATGAGTTTGTGGAGGACGTGGAGGTTTATCCCGTGGAGGTGCCCTCCAACACCCAGTTCGATGTGGAGTCCATCCGGGCGGAGCTCAGCTCCCTGAAGGTGGAGCGGGCGGTGTATACGGTAAAGCAGGGCGACACCTTCAACGCCATTGCCTATTCCCTGGATATGGATCCCAACGACCTGTCCGTCCTCAACCCGGACGTGATTGTAAACCAACTGTGGGTGGATCAGGAGTTGGTGATCCAGCAGGAGGTGCCCCGCCTGTCCGTGCGGGTGCTCACCAGCGAGACCTATGAGGAGGTTATCCCCAGCCCGGTGGAGTATATCGAGACGGCCGATTTGTACGTGGGCGAGACTAAAATCCAACAGCAGGGCGAGGACGGACTGGCCCGGATCAACGCCCAGGTGACCTACGTGAACAACGTGGAGCTGGATCGGGAAATCCTCCAGTCCGAGACCATCAAGGATGCCACCACCACCTACACTTACACCGGCACCACCCCCCGGCCTGTCACCGCCTCCAACGGCTACTTTATCTGGCCGGTGCGGGGTACCATCACCTCCAACTTCGGCGGGCGCAACCTGTGGGGGAGCTATGACTTCCACCTGGGGCTGGATATCGCCGTCCCCTACGGCACCGGGATTAAGGCCGCCGACGGCGGCACCGTCATCAAGGCGGGCTGGAGCGGCAGCTACGGCAACCTGGTGGCCATACGCCACGACAACGGTATCGTCACCTACTACGGCCACAATTCCTCCTTGCTGGTGAGCGTGGGCGACAAGGTGTACCAGGGCCAGATTATTGCGCGGGCAGGCTCCACCGGCAATTCCAGCGGCAACCACTGCCACTTTGAGGTGCGGGTGAACAACACCAGCGTCAACCCCCGCAATTATTTGAGCTAAGGATTGTAAATTTTGCCTCCGGGAAACCGGGGGCAAAATTTTTTGAAAGAAATCGAACAAATCTATGAAAAAGCCCTTGACAAAGTCGAACGAATATATTATTATCAAGAAAAACAGAACATTGATTCTAACGAGGGTAAAACATCCCGCTTCATAAAACTTCAAATCGGGTATGCTGAGGCCAGAAGAAAAAAAGGAGGCTTTAGGCAATGAACACCATCTACATCGAAGAAAAGCAGTGGCAGAGCCACTCCCTGAATCACGAACTGGGTCGGGCCGTGGGCGACACCGGGCGGATGGCCGGCGTCTGCCGCCGGGATGCCGCCCTGTGGGCCGGTGAGGACAAGGTCATCGATCTGGCCGCGTGGAAGGCGGAAAATTTGGTGGAGCTGGACGATTTGGAGAGGTTGGACAAGCCAGAGAGCGGCCTGGCGCAGTACCAGGGCCGGGAGCTGGTCCGCCGCCGCCGCAGGAAGCACCGCAGAGGCTTGACCCTGGGCGAGCTGTCCGCCACCCTGTCGGCGGCGGGTGTGATGGCGGCTATGGTTTTGCGGGTCTTCCTATTCTAAAACGGCGCATTAACATGGGATGCGGGCCGGGAAACCGGGCCGCATCCATTTTTTTTGCGGGAAAACCGGGTTTGTGGCGATTTTTTGCTTTACAAATGGGGAAAGCTGTGATATGCTTCCTTAGTACGCTTCAAAGGAGCGCCCGCCTGCTTAGTTTTGGGACAAAGCCCGCTTCCGCGTGGGACTTCACCCGCCCATCACCCAGCGGCTGGGAAATTTTCAGGAAAGGTGGAACTACCCATGATTCGTAAGGATCAAAAGACCTCTGTCATCGAGGCCAACCGCACCCACGAGACCGATACCGGATCCCCCGAGGTGCAGATCGCCATTCTCACCGCCCGCATCCAGGAACTCACCGAGCACCTGCGGGTGCACATCCACGACAACCACAGCCGCCGCGGCCTGTACAAGATGATCGGTAAGCGCCGCAAGCTGCTGGATTACCTGGCGAAGAAGGACATTGAGCGCTACCGCGCCATCATCGCCAAGCTGGGCATCCGTAAGTAAGCAAGAAGCGCGGAGCAGATGGCTGCAAGGGAGCTTGGAGCGGAGCGAAAGCGGCCGGGCGCCCAGCCATCTGCGCAGCGCGGCACCAGCAGGGGCGGTGCGGGCATCCGCATCGCCCTTGTTAGACATTCACCCCGAGCCATCGCTTTTTTAGCAGTTGAACATGGGTCCTGGCAACAGCCGGGGCTTGTGTTCAAGTGCTATAAAGGTGTTGGCTCCCACGTCAAATTTACAAAACGAAAGGAGCACACCCCATGTCAACCGTTATCAAGCACAAGCAGTTTACCAACTACAAGGTCTATGAGACCACCGTGGCGGGCCGTCCGCTGAAGATCGAGGTGGGCAAAGTGGCCGAGCTGGCCAACGCCTCCGCCATGGTCAAGTACGGCGAGACCACCGTGCTGGTGGCCGTCACCGCCTCCGCCCGCCCCCGGGACGGCATCGACTTCTTCCCCCTGTCCGTGGACTTTGAGGAGAAGCTCTACTCCGTGGGCCGCATCCCCGGCAGCTTTATGCGCCGCGAGGGCCAGCCTTCCCTGCCCGCCGTGCTGGCCAGCCGCCTCATCGACCGGCCCATCCGGCCCCTGTTCCCCTCCGACCTGCGCAACGACGTAGTCGTCACCTGCACCGTCATGAGCGTGGATTACGACTGCTCCCCCGAGGTTACCGCCATGATCGGCGTGTCCGCCTGCCTGTCCTACTCCGACATCCCCTGGGCCGGCCCCATCGGCTGCATGGAGGTGGGTTACTGCAACGGCCAGATCGTCATGAACCCCAACCGGGAGCAGAAAAAGACCTCCCAGATGGATGTCACCGTGGCCGCCACCATGGACAAGGTGGTCATGATCGAGGCGGGCGCCAGGGAAATCCCCGACGAGATTATGTACGAGGGCATTGTCAAGGCCCACGACGAGATCAAGAAGCAGGTGGAGTTTATCAACGGCATCGTGGCCGAGATCGGCAAGCCCAAGTTCGAGTATGAGCACGCCGACTTCAACCAGGAACTGTTTGACGACATCCTGGCCAACTTCATGGACGAGGCCAAGGCCGCTATGGACACCGACGACAAGAACGTCCGGGAGCAGCGCTGGAACGCCATGATCGACCACTGGCACGAGAAGTACCTGGAAGAATACCCCGACATGGACAAGTATCTGGAGGAATTCACCTACAAGTTCCAGAAGAAGATCGTCAAGGCCTGGCTGCTGGAGGGTCACCGGGTGGACGGCCGCGCCAAGAACGAGATTCGTCCCCTGGCCGCCGAGGTGGGCGTGCTGCCCCGGGTGCACGGCTCCGGCCTGTTTACCCGCGGCCAGACCCAGGTGCTGTCTGTCGCCACCCTGAACACCCTCTCCGCGTCCCAGAAGCTGGACACCATCTGGGAGGAGACGGAAAAGCGCTATATGCACCACTACAACTTCCCCGGCTTCTCCGTGGGCGAGGCCCGGGGCGCCCGCTCCACCAACCGCCGGGAGAAGGGCCACGGCGCCCTGGCCGAGCGCGCCCTGGAGCCTGTGATTCCCAGCGTGGAGGAGTTCCCCTACGCCATCCGTGTGGTGTCTGAGGTGCTTTCATCCAACGGTTCTACCTCCCAGGGCTCCATCTGCGGCTCCACCCTGGCCCTCATGGACGCCGGCGTGCCCATCAAGGCCCCCGTGGCCGGCATCTCCTGCGGCCTCATCCAGGACGACGACGGCTCCTTCACCACCTTCATCGACATCCAGGGCGTGGAGGACTTCCACGGCGAGATGGACTTCAAGGTGGCGGGCACCAAGAAGGGCATCACCGCCATCCAAATGGATCTGAAGAACGACGGCCTGTCCCACGCCATTATCAAGGAGGCGCTGGAGATTACTAAGGACGCCCGTTACGCCATCCTGGACGAGATCATGCTGCCCTGCATTGACAGGCCCCGCGCCGAGGTCAGCAAGTACGCCCCCAAGATGATCACCATGAAGATCGACCCGGACAAGATCCGGGAGGTCATTGGCAAGGGCGGCTCTGTCATCCAGAAGATCACCGCCGAGTCCGGCGCCCAGATCGATATCGAGGAGGACGGCACTATCCACATCGCCTCCCCCAACGCCGAGTCCTGCAACATCGCTAAGAAGATGATCGACACCATCGTGTTCGTCCCCGAGGTGGGCGCGCTGTACTACGGCAAGGTGGTGCGCATCCTCCAGTTCGGCGCGTTCGTGGAGCTGGCCCCCGGTAAGGACGGCATGGTGCACATCTCCAAGCTGGCCAACCGCCGGGTGGAGAAGGTGGAGGATGTCATCAACATCGGCGACATGATCTGGGTCAAGGTCACCGACATCGATGAGAAGGGCCGGGTCAACCTGTCCTACAAGGACGCCCTGCGGGAGATTGAGGAGAAGAAGGCCCGGGGCGAAATCGTAAAATAACGCGGAGCGGACTTTGCTTCGACAATTACAGGGGGCGGCGGGTGCCGTCCCCTGTCCATTTTCAGGAGGAATGTATCATGCTGTATCTACGAAAAGCCGCCCTCACCGATGGGCGGGAGGTATACGAAATGCTCCAGCGCATCCCGTCGGAAAACGGGTTTTTGAACAGCTGCTACCAGATGGCGTGGGAGGACTTCCCCAAATGGCTGGCCAAGCAGGTGGATCGCAGTCAAGGTATTGGACTGGAGGACTGGATGGTGCCGGACACCGCGTTCTGGCTGATGGATGACGGGGTTCCCGTTGCGTTCGGGAAGCTGCGGCACCGCCTCACCGACGCGCTGAGGGAAGCGGGCGGCCACATCGGCTACGCCGTGGACGGTACAAAACAGGGGCGGGGCTACGGCAAGGCCCTGCTGGGTTTGATGATCCAGGAGGCCCGGCGGATGGGCATCACGGAAGAACTGCTGGTCACCGTCCACCCGGACAACATTGCATCCCGGCGGGTGGCGGAGGCTAATGGGGGAGAGCTGCGCCGGGAGACGGCGGATCACGTCTACTACTGGTTTACATGAAAGGGCGGGGGAATATGGGAATGGTCAAAAGCATGTGTTTCGCCCTTCTCCACCCCTTCCTGCGGGTTTATATCAAGCTTCGGTTCGGGGACTACTGGGCATTGAAAGAGCATCTGCGGGGCCGCCCCGCCGGGATGCTCAAGCTGGCCTATGAGAAGTACTTCATGAAGTACGGCAGCTACGTGGGGATTGATTCCAAGATAGCTGGGAAGCCCTACTTCCCCCACGGCTGCGTGGGCGTGTTTATCTCCAACGACGCGGTAATCGGGAAGGATGCGGTGATCTTCCAGCAGGTGACCATCGGCTCCAACACGGTGGCGGGCACCAAGCGGCCCGGCTCCCCCGTCATCGGGGACGGGGCCTACCTGGGCGCGGGGGCCAAGATCATCGGCGGGATCACCCTGGGCGACTGCTGCCGGGTAGGGGCCAACGCCGTAGTGTATGAGGATATGCCGTCCCATTCAGTGGCGGTATGCGCCCCCACCCAGATCATCCAGAAGGAGCGCCTGGACAATGCCTTCCGGGTGAAGATCAATGGGGTGGACTGCGTCAGCCGGAATGGCCGGCTGGTCCGGGAAGCAAAATAGTCAAGGGGCGGCATTATGCCGCCCCTTGACTATTTTGCTCTTGGGTAGGGTTCCTGGACGTTGGTCAGGCCAAGGAGATAGTCCACGCTGGTGCCATGGAATTGGGCCAGGGCGATCAGAACTTCCGGCGGAATCACACGCTGGCCCAGTTCATAGGCACTGTAGGTCTGCTGATAACAGTTCAGAACTTTCGCTACCTCAGCCTGTGACAAATCGGAATCTTCCCGCAAATCTCGAATCCGCTGATATGCCATTTTGACCACCTCAAGGTCAATTATATTTACAACGAATTCATGTATTTACTTTTACACAGATTTCGTGTAATATGACCTTGAGGTGATTTACGTGAAAGAAGGGCCAAAGAAAACCGTTTCCGTTTTACTGCCGTTAGACCTGTACGAGGAGTTGAACGAGCTGGCTGGGGACGACTCCCGGTCGATGTCCGCCTATATCCGACAGGTTTTAAAAGCCCATCTGCAATACCCGCAACGGTTCCGGAAGCGCTGAAGGACAGGCGCAGGGCCGCACAGGGACGGCTGGCCGGGGCCTCTCTCCGAGCCAGTCAAGGCTACGGGGCGCTGGAGATTGGCTCTGCGTTCGTACCCCGGCCAGCCGTCCCCGTGCTGTACGGACAGGGGGGCGGTAAACCCCGCCCATCCAGGCGCGGTAAGCGGGCCTTGCCCAGCCCCGGTAACGCGCACATAAGCGGCAGCACAAATCGGGGGAAATCAGTCCCGGCCCTGCGCGCCGGAAGGGGATCTACCGCATCGAAAGCGGCGCGCCTTTGCCTGCTTTCTGCACAAGCAGAAAGCAGGCCGCCGGAGGCCCCCCCGGCGGGGCGGCTCCCGCGCGGAGCGCAAAAAATTATGAAAAAGGGTTGACAACGGGTGACTATTATAGTAGTATTCTTTTAGAGCCACTATTGCAATAGTCATTCGCTTTCCCCCAAGGAGGATCATACTTATGGAAAAATTATTCGACTCGGAACTGAAGGTGATGGAACCGTTGTGGGAGGACGGCCCCCAGAGCGCCGGGGAGTTGGCCAAAAAGCTGGCCGCGTCCTGCGGCTGGAACCGCAACACTACCTACACCGTCATCAAGAAGCTGGTGGACAAAGGGGTGATAGCCCGGTCTGATCCGGGGTTTGTGTGCACCCCGCTGGCGTCCCGGCAGGACATCCAGCGGCTGGAGACGGACAACCTCATTACCCGGCTGTTCGGCGGTTCCAAGACGCAGTTCCTGTCCGCGTTTCTCAGCGAAAAAGACCTGACCCCGGCGGAAGCCGCCCAACTAAAGGAGCTCATCCAGAGCTGGAAATGAGGTGCGCTTATGTCGTTGCTGCAAAACACCGCTTACGGCGGGATAATGATTTTGGCGGTAGCCGTCCTGCGCAGGGTGCTCAAAGACAAGCTCGTCCCGGAGGCGCGGCTGGCGCTGTGGGCGGTGTGCCTGTTCCGGCTGCTCACCCCCGCCGCACCGGAGAGCGTGCTGTCCCTGTGGGGGCTGCTCGGGCGGGATGTGCAGGATATCCCCGTGTCAGGGCCTGATGTGCTTGCCCCTGTTTCGGGTGGGACATTTGCCCCCGCTGTCCAGATGGGGACGGCCCCCGCCCCCGTGGAGGGCGGGAACCCCTGGGGTACGGTCCTGGCGGCGGTCTGGGTGATCGTGGGGGCGGCGCTGGCGGCGCGGTTCGCGCTGTCCTATCTCCGCACCCGGCGGGCGGTGAGGTGCGCCATCCCGCTGGGGCGGGACGACCCCCGGTACGCACCCCTGCCCAAATGCGCCCGGCTGCGGGAAGGGAGTATGGACGGCGCGCCGCTGACCTTTGGCGCGGTGCGGCCCACGGTGGTGCTCACCCCCGGCCTGTCCGGGGAGAAGCTGGTGTGCGTGCTGGCCCACGAGGCCGTCCACGCCAAGCGCCGGGATAATCTGTGGCACTATGTGATGGCGGCGGCGCTGGCCGTCCACTGGTGGAACCCGGCGGTGTGGCTCATGTCCCGGCTTCTGCGGCGGGACATCGAGCTGGCCTGCGACCGGGCGGCGGTGAAGAAATTAGGCGCGGAAAAGCGGGCGGAGTACGCCAGTGCCCTGCTGGCTATGGCGGCCTCAGGGTCAGGCCCCGCTTTCTGCCAGATGTTCGGCCGGAAAGCGGCCGAGGAAAGGATTCTATCTGTGATGAAATTTAAGAAAACAACCATTTTCGGGGCGGTGCTGACCGTTCTGCTGGTGTTGGGCGTGACCGTGGCCTTTGCCAGCAGCCCCAAGACGGAGATGCCGGACGAGGACAGCACCACGTCCTCCGCGCCTGCCGGCCGTCTGCCTGACGAGGTTTCCGCGTATATCGAGAAGCTTTCCGCAGGGATGTCCAGAGAAAGCGTGCACGCGCTGATGGGCGAGCCTTCCTTTTCCATGTCCAGTCCCGTCTTTAGCGACTCCTATGAACTGGACGACACTCACAAACCCCAGGTTGGCATTTTCTATGATGTGGACGGCGCTGTGACGCAGGTCAAATATTTTTCCGATGGAACCGACCC
>CAJTVM010000037.1:0-10380 GCA_910579595.1 uncultured Oscillospiraceae bacterium | reverse complement strand
AAGCTTCTTTTTTCGCTACCTTTTTTCTTCTCGAAGAAAAAAGGTAGGCCCTTGACCTTACGGCAGCTCCAGCTCCCCGATGACCTCCCGGAGCTGGGCGGCGGAGGAATTCAGCGCCTCCCGCTCCCCGTCCGCCAGGGGAATCTCCAGGATCTGCTCCACCCCCCGGCGGCCCACGATGGATGGGATGGACAGCGCCAGGTCCCGCAGGCCATACTGCCCGCCTAACACCACCGACACCGGCAGGATGGCCCGCTCATCCTTCATGACGCACTCGGCAATGCGGGCCACCGCCATGGCGATGCCGTAGTATGTGGCGCCCTTGCGCTTGATGATCTCGTAGGCGCTGTCCCGCACCTCCTCATAGATGCGCTGCTCCGCCTCCCGGTGGCGGGTATGGCCCCGCATCTCGCAGAAATCGTCCAGCGGCACCCCGGACACGTTGGCCCCGCTCCACACCGCCAGCTCACTGTCGCCGTGCTCGCCGACGATGACGGCGTGGATGGAGCGGCTGTCCACATTGAGGTGCTCCCCCAACAGGTAGCGCAGGCGGGCCGAGTCCAGCACCGTTCCCGAGCCCATCACCCGGTGGGCAGGGTAGCCGGATATGCGGAACGCGGCGTAGGTGAGCACGTCCACCGGGTTGGAAACGATGAGCAAAATGCCCTCGAAGGGACGGGCGGTGATCTGGGGAATGATGGAGTTCAAAATGCTTACGTTCTGGCCAATCAGCTCCAGGCGGGTCTGGCCCGGCTTCTGGTTGGCCCCGGCGGTGACAACGATGAGGGCGCAGTCGCTGAGGTCGTCGTAGGTCCCGGCGTATACGTCCATAGCGGCAATATAGGGCAGGCCGTGGCTGAGATCCATGGCCTCGCCTTCGGCTTTGTCCCGGTTGGCGTCGATGAGCACCAGTTCGCTGAATAATCCCCGCTGGATCAGGCTGAAGGCGCAGGCGGAGCCTACGAGGCCGCAGCCAATCACGGCGGCTTTGCGATGGTTGAGCATAGGAAAAACCCCTTTCGCTTTTGGGTTAGCTTGCCCAAAGTGGAAAGGGGGTATGCAAAAAGTATTGCTGTGTGCTCTTGCGGGAGCGCAAACGGTAACGGTTTTGCGCAACTCAGAATCTGACATTGCATACATCCCTAAATCACCGGTTCCTAACGATTCATTGATGGACACAACGCCATAGTACGGTAAGGGTATTTGTTTAGAACCTGTATTCACAGCCGAAACCGCCGGATGGGCGAGGGATTTTCCCGTCAGGCAAGGCAAATTTTCGCAGGAATAGAGGTGCCGCTTCTTCCCCTTCTGGAATGTGTGGCTCATTCTCCGCTGTCTCTGAGTATGTCCCAGCAATTTCGGTGATTGTAATTTCACCGGTCAGACCATCATAGGCTACAACGGCCTCTTTACTTGCTGATTCTAACTGTCGCCAAATATCTTCGCTCATTGCTTCATGCGCGCCAAATGTGGGATCGGCATCTCTTGTATCAACAAGAATTTCTGCTAAATTGCTTTGAAGGCTTACAGGCTGATTGTTTCCTCTTGCATCTACGAAAGAGCAGACAATTAACAATGCGGTAAGAAATAAAGCTACAACTATTTTTTTGTTTGCACAAGAAACACTCCTTTCGACATTCGCGCAATTGTTAAATTCACCAAAATCAGTATAGCATATAATTTTCAACACTTCAATGCTTTTTTGCATCCAGCCGCCCGTAACAGTAGGGACACAGCTGGATGCCCTTGCCCAGGTTCCAACCCAGGAATTCATCGCAGTGGGGGCAGCGCCAATGGGAAAAGCTGTAGGCCATGAAGGCGAAAAAGAGGATGACCCCGATGACGGCGAAGAAAAGGCTGGCCGCCGCCGAGCTGGACGCCAGCAGCGCCCCCAGCAGAAGGGACACCGCCATGGCGCCCAACAGTCCCAGCATGACCTGACGCGCTTGTTTGAATTTCATGGGTTTCGCTTCCTTTATTGCAGGGTGTAATGTTTCAAAACTGCTGTGAACCAGTCGGGCAGGGGGGCTTCCACGGTGACGCGCTCCCCGGTGGACGGGTGGGTGAAGGTGAGCTGGGCGGCGTGGAGGCACTGGCCCGCCAGACCGGGGACGGGCTTCTTTGCCCCGTACACCGTGTCCCCCAGCAGGGGGTGGCCCAGGTAGGCCATATGGACACGGATCTGGTGGGTGCGGCCCGTCTCCAGGCGGCAGGTCAGGTGGGTGTGGCCGTTCCGGGCGTCCACCACCCGCCAGTGGGTGACCGCCTCCCGGCCATCGGGGGTGACCGCCATACGCTTGCGGTCGGTTTTGTGCCGCCCGATGGGGGCGCTTACCGTGCCGGTGTCCTCCCGGAACGTGCCCACCGCCACGCCGTGATAGAGCCGGAACAGGGAGTGATCCTGGAGCTGGGCGGCAAGGGATAGGTGGGCGCTATCATTTTTCGCCGCAATGAGCAGGCCGGAAGTATCCCGGTCAATGCGGTGGACGATGCCGGGGCGCAGTTCCCCATTGATGCCGGAGAGGGAATTTTTGCAGTGATATAACAGCGCGTTGACCAGGGTGCCGTCTGGATGCCCCGGTGCGGGGTGCACCACCATGCCCACCGGCTTGTTCACCACGATGACGTCGCCGTCCTCGTAGGCCACGTCCAGGGGGATATCCTGGGGGACCAGGTCAACGGACACGGGCTGGGGAGGCGTGATAAGCACCTCGTCTCCTGGCTGGAGCTTGGCGTTTTTCTTCAGCGGCCTGCCGCCCAGGGTGACCCGGCCCTCCTCCAGCCAGCGCTGGGCCGATGAGCGGGTCAAGCCGTCCAGGGCGGCGGCAAGCACCGCGTCCGCCCGGCCCGGCTCAGTGACCGTCAGGGGGAAGCTGGGCAGCTCCATCGGCCTCGTCCTCCTTCTTTTTGTCCTTGCCCACGTAGAGCAGCACATACAGGAACAGCAGGGGCACGCCGATGGTGATACAGCAGTCGGCAACGTTGAACACGGCGAAGTCCATGAAGGTGGTTTTGAACATATCGGTGACGAAGCCGAACACAACCCGGTCAATGAGGTTGCCCATGCCCCCCGCCAGCACCAGGGCGGCGGACCAGCGGCCCAGGGCGTTCTTGAAAAAGCCCTTGACGATCAGCCAGCACATCACCAGCACCACGATGGCGGAGGTGAGGGTGAGCAGCCAGGTGTGGGTGCGCAGGATGGAAAAGGCCGCGCCGGTGTTCTGGACATAGGTCAGATCCATGACGTGGGGGAGAAAGGGGACGGACGCGCCCAGATCGATGTTGGCACGGATCAGGTATTTGACCAGCTGGTCGAGGGCCACCAGGGCGGCGGCGAGGATGGCGTATAACATGGGATCAGCCTTTCTTTTTGAAACTTTTTACAGCCATTGGATAAAGGCTGTCTTATCGGTACAGTTATATCCGGCGCGGGTGTAGAAGTCCAGCGTCTTTTGCTCCTTTGAGCCGGTGAGCAGCATCATTTTGTAGCAATTTTGGCGTTTCGCCACGGCTTTCGCGTTGTCCAGGCACTGGGTGGCATACCCTTTCCCCCTGTGGGCCGGATGGGTGATCACGTTCTCCACAAAGGCGTAAGGCCGCACATTCCGGGTCAGGTTGGGGATAACGACACAGACGCAGGAGGAAACGATTTCCCCATCTATGTCGTTGACGATCAAATGATGGTTTTCGTCCCGCAAAATCTGCTCCCACACCGATGCCAAATGTACCGAATGTTCCGGCACCGAAGTCTCATGCAGGGACAGGTATAATTCCAGAATCGCGTCCAAATCCTCGCGCCTCGCCTCGCGCACCATAAACGACCGCCTCACAAAATATAGCTACCGGGGTCATGAAAACCCCGGCTGCTATTATACCACAGCTTTGCCCGCTTGGAAAGGGTTTCGTCAAATGGGCCGGACCGTCATGGGACGGAAATACTCAGCGCCCGGCATTTGTCCAGCGCCAGGGTGTGGCCCTGGGCCGCCGCCTGCTGGTACCAGTGCTTTGCCCGGTCCAGGCCGGCCTGCGTCCCGATGCCTTCCTCGTAGAATTCGGCCAGGTTGCACTGGGCGTTCCAGCCGCCGTGCTCGGCGGCGCGCTTCGTCCAGGCAAACGCCTTGTCCAATCCTTCTCCACGTCCGGGCCCTCGTAATAGAAATAGCCCCCCTGGCACTCCGCCAGGGGGTAGCCCGCCTCGGCCAGGGCCAGGTGGCCCGCGAAGCATTTCGCATATTGCCCGGTTTTAAAATATTCCTCAATCAGGCGGTTACACTGTTCAAATTCTTTGCACGGTTTATAATAACCCATGGTTGATTCCACCTCTTTCTGGTCATTGGGGACGCGCCGCGATTCAGCGCTTGCTTGCGGAAAACGCTGCCGCCTCTCTAATCCAGCCCATCAGCTCATCGTCAATCTCCGCCGGGTCGGAGATCAGCAGATGGTGGGTCCAGCGGTTGGGGTAGGGCTCCACCGAAGCGTCAACGCGGGGAGAGTCCAGCCTCCGCCCCAGGCCGATGGTGACGGTGAGGTAGGTTTCGGGGCGCTCTTTCGCTTTCCGGGCGGGAAGGAAGGAGGCAAAGGCGAAATTGTGCTTGTTGGCAAAGGCGATCTGGGTTTTCTGCACCTTGACAGTCACGTTATCCACCTCGGCCAGAATGCGCGCCTCCAGCGCCTCGTACAGGGGCAGGGCCGCAGGCTTTTCCCCAAAGAAAAATAAAATGTCGGTGTTCACGGCGGATCCCTCCTGGGAAAAATAACTGCCGGGGTTATCACCCCGGCAGTTATTATATCACAGTTTTTCTTATTTGGAAAGGGCCTCGTCGATGGCGCGGGCGGCGGTCTTGCCCGCGCCCATGGCCAGGATCACCGTGGCCGCGCCGGTCACCGCATCGCCGCCGGCGTACACGCCATCCCGGCTGGTGAGGCCGTTCTCGTCGGCGATGATGCCGCCCCACTTCTCTGTCTCAAGCCCCTCGGTGGTGGACTTGATCAGCGGGTTGGGGCTGGTGCCCAGGGCCATAATCACGCAGTCCAGGTCGATCTCGAACTCGCTGCCCTTCTTCACGATGGGGCGGCGGCGGCCCGACGCGTCAGGCTCGCCCAGCTCCATCTCCACGCAGCGGATGCCGGACACGGAGCCGTTCTTGGGATCCCGGGGATCGTCCGGGTTGTGGTAGCCCAGGATCTCGGTGGGATTGGTGAGGGTCTTGAAAATGATGCCCTCCTCCTTGGCGTGCTCCACCTCCTCGGCACGGGCGGGAAGCTCCGTCTCGCTCCGGCGGTAGACGATGTACACCTCGGCCCCCAGCCGCTTGGCGCACCGGGCCGCGTCCATGGCCACGTTGCCGCCGCCCACTACCGCCACCTTCATGCTGTGCTGGATGGGGGTGTCCGCGCCGTCCTTGTACGCCTTCATCAGGTTGATGCGGGTGAGGAACTCGTTGGCGGAGTATACGCCCTTCAGGTTCTCGCCCGGGATGTTCATAAACTTGGGCAGGCCCGCCCCGGAGCCGATGAACACCGCCTCAAAGCCAAACTCCTCCTTCAGCTCGTCGATGGTGATGGCCCGGCCAATGACCATGTTGGTTTCCACTTTGACGCCCAGCTCCTTCAGGGTGTCCACTTCCTTCTGCACGATGGACTTGGGCAGGCGGAACTCGGGGATGCCGTACACCAGCACGCCGCCCGCCAGATGAAGGGCCTCGAACACCGTCACGTCATAGCCCTTTTTGGCCAAGTCGCCCGCGCAGGTCAGGCCCGCGGGGCCGGAGCCGATGACCGCCACCTTATGCCCGTTGGAGGCGGGGGGGACGGCCTTCTCGGTGGCGTTGGCGTTGTGCCAGTCGGCCACAAAGCGCTCCAGCCGGCCGATGCCCACCGGCTCGGCCTTGATGCCCCGGATGCACTTGGATTCGCACTGGCTCTCCTGGGGGCACACCCGGCCGCACACCGCAGGCAGGGCGCTGTCCTTGGCGATGATCTGGTAGGCTCCCTCGAAATCACCCTCCGCCACCTTGGCGATGAACTCGGGGATGCGTATCTGCACGGGGCACCCGGACACGCAGGGGCTGTTCTTGCAGTTCAGGCAGCGCTGGGCCTCGTCAATGGCCTGCTCTTTCGTGTAGCCCAGGGCTACCTCGTTGAAATTAGTGGAGCGCACCTGGGGATCCTGGTGGGGCATGGGATTTTTATTTGGGCTCATGTTGGGCATCTTACTTTACCTCCTGCTTGAACAGATTACAGGCTTCCTCGTAGGCGTGCCGTTCGAAATCTTTATACATGGCGCCGCGCACCATGGCCTCGTCAAAGTCCACCTTGTGGCCGTCGAACTCGGGGCCGTCCACGCAGGCAAACTTGGTCTCGCCGCCCACGCTCAGGCGGCAGCCGCCGCACATCCCGGTGCCGTCGATCATGATGGGGTTCATGGACACCACGGTGGGGATGCCGTATTCTTTCGTGAGCTGGCAGACGAACTTCATCATAATTACCGGGCCGATGGCGATGACCCGGTCGTACTTCGCCCCCGCCTCGATCTGCTCCTTCAGCAGATCGGTGACCAGGGCCTTTTTGCCGTAGGATCCGTCGTCGGTGCCGATGATGAGCTGGGTGGAGGCGGCTTTAAACTCGTCCTCCAAAATCACCAGATCCTGATTGCGGAAGCCCACAATCAGGTCTACGTGACAGCCCACGTCGTGGAGCTTCTTGGCCACGGGGTAAGCGATGGCGGTGCCCACGCCGCCGCCCACAACGGCGACGCGCTTGAGGCCCTCCGTCTCGGTAGCGCGGCCCAGGGGCCCGACGAAGTCCTGGAGGTACTCGCCCTCCTCCTTGTGGTTCAGCTTCTCGGTAGTTCCGCCCACGATCTGGAAGATGATGGTGACGGTGCCCTTCTCGCGGTCAAAGGCCGCGATAGTCAGGGGGATGCGCTCCCCGTCGGCGTCCACCCGGAGGATGATGAACTGCCCCGGCTCCGCCTTGCGGGCCACGGCGGGGGCCTCCACCTCCATCAGGGTGACGGTGGGATTGAGCACCCGTTTTGTTACGATCCGATACATAGGCTTCTCCTCTTTTCCAAATGTTTTATACCAAGAGTTTGTGGTATGCCTTTCGCTCATTTTATCATGATCATTCCTCACAGTCAATTTACTTTTGTAGGAATAACCAGGCAAAAACGGGGGGATTAACTTGACTTTTGTATAACACCTATGCCGATGCGGCATACTATCGCCAAAGGAGGGGAATATGTGGGAATTTTTGGGACACAGAAGGAGGCGCCGCCCCCACATCCCCGGCGGGAGCCACGCTATAGCGGGCCGCTGACGGCGGACGGGGTGGCCGGGGTGTTCGACAAGTGCGTGGATTTTAACCGGCGTACCCTGTACCTCAGCAATGATCCCGCCAAGCAGGTGGAAATGCTGTTTATTGCCGGGCAGGTGAGAAACGAGCGGGCCTGCGACTATGTGCTGCGGCCCCTGACCCAGAACGAGGCCCTGCGGGAGGCGCCGGATATGGACGCGGCCTTTGACCTGATGCTCAAGGGTGGGCTGTATTCCCTGGTGGTGCAGAGCAGGGACACCATGGACCAGGTGATTTTTGATCTGATTGACGGCTCAGTGGCGCTGTTTTTCCCGGGAAAAACGCAGGCGCTCACCCTGTCGGCGGGGACGGAGGAGAAGCGCTCCGTATCCGATCCGGAAAACGAACCGGATGTGAAGGGGGCACGGGACTCCTTTGTGGAGAGCCTGCGCACCAATACCTCCCTGGTGCGCAGGCGGTTCCGGGCCCCGGAGCTGAAGATCGAGGAGCAGATCGTGGGGCGGCAGTCCGTCACGCCGGTGGACGTATTATATGTGGAAGGAATTGCCGACCCGGATTTGGCGGCGCAGGTGAAGGCAAAGCTGGAGCAGATTGACATTGACGCGCTGCTGATGACGGGGAGTTTGGAGCAGTATGTGGCGGACGAGAGCCAGACGGCGTTTCCGCTGACGGTGTACACGGAGCGGCCCGACCGGTTCTGCACCGGGCTGGCGGAGGGGCGCGTGGGGGTGATAGTGGACGGTATCCCCATGGGATGGCTGTTCCCCGCCACCCTGGACAGCTTCTTTCGTACCGGGCAGGATCGGAGCACCAGCTGGGCGGTGGCTGGGGCGTTGTCGGTTCTGCGGTATATTTGTATGCTCATTACCCTGTTCCTGCCAGGGCTTTATGTGGCGGCGGTGCTGTTTTACCCGGAGTTGATTCCAGTGAAGCTCACCCTGTCCATTATCGCCGCCAAGGCGGATGTGCCGTTTTCTACGCTTACCGAAGTTTTGGTGATGCTGCTGGCCTTTGAGGTGCTTCAGGAAGCGGGGCTGCGTTTACCGTCGTCCATCGGGCAGACGGTGTCCATTTTGGGAGGATTGGTGGTGGGATCGGCGGCGGTGGAGGCCAAGCTGGTGTCCCCCGCCGTGCTGGTGGTGGTGGCCATTGCGGGCATTGCCGGGTACACCGCCCCCAGCCAGGACTTTGCCGGAGCGCTACGGATCTGGCGGTTCTTGCTCACTGCTGCCGGGGGGCTCCTGGGGCTGACGGGGCTGGTGCTGGCCGGGGCGGTGCTGGTGTACCGGCTTGCGGTGCTGGAGACCTTCGGGGTGGCCTACCTCACGCCCTTTGCCTCCAACGCCGGGATGCAGAAGGAGGGGCACACGGTGCTGCGGGAGCCGCTGCCCGATGTGAAAACCCGGCCCGATTATCTGAACACGGAGAACAGGAGGAATCAGGGGTGAGGAGATGGCTGCTGGTTGGTATCGGGCTGGCGGTGCTGCTGGCGGGCTGGCAGCCCGCCCCCAAGGAGCCGGAGGGGCTGGCGCTGGTGCGGGTCCTGGGCGTGGACGGAGCTGGACCGGTGGTACTGACAGCGGTGTGCGGCGGCGAGGACCAGGAGGGCGACCTGAGCCGGGGGCAGTGCGCCGGGACGGACTTTGAGAAGGCGCTGGAGGGCCTGCCCTGGTCAGGGAAGGAGGAACTGTCCCTCACCAGCGTTTCCTATTTAATCGTAGGGCGGGATGTGGAGCTGGAGCATATTCTGCTGGCGGCGCTGCGTAACGAGGAGCTGGGGGCGTCCGCGTCCGTCTGGCTGGCGGAGGACGGGGCGGCGGCGCTGCTGGCGGACTGCGAGGACCCGGCTACCGGGCTGGAGCTGCTGGCGCGGCAGGGGATTGAAGCCCCCACGGTGGTGGAGGCACTGGCGGCGTTGTACAGCGGCGATGGACTGGGCCTGCCCCTGCTGACGGGGATGGGGGATGGTTTGATGCTGGTGGACTGGGAGGAGTGGAGGGAGTTTGTGTGAAAAGCGATAAGCTGTCCCCCCGGCAGTTGTCGGTGGCGGTGCTGGTGGGCGGGCTGTCCACCGGGGCGGCTGCGGCTGGCCGGGCGGATTGGCGGTGGCTGCTGGCCTGCGTGCCCGTAGGGGTACTGGCAGGGTGGCTGCTGCTGCGGAAGGTGGGGCGCAGGCCTTTGCAGCCGGTGCTGAGGGTGCTCTATGGGTTCTGGGCGGTGGTGCTCATGGCGGACGCCCTGGATCGGACGGCGGGGCGGATTCAGGCGGCGGCGGGAGGCCGGGGAAACGCGGGATGGCTGCTGGTTCTGCTGGCCCTGCCCCTGCTGTGGATGGGCTGGGGAAAGGCGGCGGCCTTTTTCCGGGCGGTTGAGATTCTGTGGCTGGCGGCTGGGGTGACGGTGGCGGCGGTGCTGCTGCTGGGAGTGCCAAGGATGGAGTGGACGTGGGCGCTGAAATCGGGGGGCGGCTGGCTTGAATCGGTGGAGGCCGGGACGGCTGTGCTGTCCGTTGGACTGTTTGTGCTTCCATTTCTATATAAGGTTAAGGAGGAGCCGGGGGGCGTACACCGGGGACTGGTCTGGTTGGGGACGCTGGGCGTTCTGTCCGCGGCGCTGGCGGCGGTGACGGCGGGGCTGCTCAGTCCGGCGGTGGCGGTGGAATTGGACGGGCCGTTTTTCACGGCGGCGGGGCTGCTGGGGGACAGCGCACGGTTAGAGGGGCTGGTTTCCGCGCTGTGGCTGCTGCCGGATTTGGTTTTCATTGGATTGCTGGCCCGGAGTTGGGGGGACAGGCACTGGCCCGCGCTGGCGGTTTTAACGGCGCTGGGGGCGGCGCTCACCGGGGTGATGGGGGCGCTGCCGGGGATTGTGGCGCCTCTGGGGTGTGCGATCCTGGCGGTTTTGACGGGACTGCTTCCCGCAGGGGAGGAGAAATAGTGGTGAACAGGTGGGAAATGGGCCATATATTGTGGCTGAAGGAAAAGATGAAAAAAAGGGTGGAAAAATGAAAAAAAGGTGTTGACAAGAGGGCGAGTATCTGGTATATTAACTGAGCGCTCAGCG
>CAJTVM010000036.1 GCA_910579595.1 uncultured Oscillospiraceae bacterium | reverse complement strand
GGTGTTCAGCGTGCCCTTCAGATCCGCCATGGTGACGTTCTTGTCGATGACCATGCCCTCCACCTGATGGAACATGGGGGAGTGGGTGGCGTCTACCTCGTCCTTGCGGTACACCCGGCCGGGGGCGATCATGCGGATAGGCAGAGGCATGGTGTCCATGGCCCGCACCTGCATGGGGCTGGTCTGGGAGCGGAGCATCACCCGCTCGCCGGCGTCAAAATAGAAGGTGTCCGACCAGTCCCGGGAGGGGTGGCCCTCCTCGGCGTTGAGCCGGTCGAAGTTCAGCTCGGCCAGCTCGATCTCCGGGCCGTCCAGCACGGTGAAGCCCATGCCGATGAAGATCTCCTTCATTTCCTCCAGGGCAGCGTTCATGGGGTGCCTGTGGCCCACCTGCACCGGCCTGCCGGGGATGGTCACGTCCACCGCCTCCGCCTTCAGCTTCATCTCCAGGGCGGCGGCCTCCATCTTCTGGGCGGCGGTTTCCAGCGCGCCCTCCAGAGCGGCGCGCACCTCGTTGGCCAGCTGGCCCATGGCGGGCCGCTCCTCGGCGGACAGCCGGCCCATCTGTTTGAGCACTGCCGTCAGCTCGCCCTTTTTACCAAGGTACTTTACCCGCAGCCCGTCCAGGGCGGCGGCGTCCTTCACGTTCTCGAAGGCGGAGAGCGCCTCGGCGCGGATTTTTGCCAATTGTTCTTTCATATTAAAACTCCTTTATTGGTTTACAGATTCTGGTTGACCTTGAACACGTCGGCCACGTCGCTGATGGTGATATAGGCGGAAGGGTCGGCCTCGTGGACGATGTCCCGCATCTGGCTGATCTGAAAGCGGTTGACCACAAAGTAGACCATAGCCTTCCGGGTGCGGGAAAACCCGCCCCAGGCCTCCATCCAGGTGACGCCGCTGCCGAAGTGCTGGGACAGGGCGGCGCACACCGCCTTGGGGTTGCTGGTGACGATGGTGGCCGCTTTGGAGCGGTCGATGCCCTCCACCACGAAGTCCACCGTTTTCAGCGCGGCGGCGTAGGTGACGATGGAGTACAGCGGCAGGATCCAGCTGCTCAGCGCCACGCCGCACACGATGTACAGCGCCACGTTATAGATCATCACGAAGGTGCCCACCGTCAGCCCGATCCGCTTGGCGAATATGACCGCCATGACCTCGATGCCGTCGATGGCGCCCCCCAGCCGGATGGTCAGGCCGCTGCCCAGCCCGGAGATCAGTCCGCCGAACAGGGCGCACAGCAGCAGATCCTGCCCCGCCAGCGGGGATGCGATGGTCACGTCGATGGGCAGCACATAGGTGATCATCCACGCGCTCATCGAGTACACCGCCACGGCAAACAGAGAATAGACGGTAAACTCCTTCCCCTGCCGCTTCAGCCCGAACAGGAACAGCGGGACGTTGAGCGCCGCCAGGAACAAGGACAGCGGCACCGTGTCCCCGGTGAGCTGGGCCAGCAGCATGGACGTGCCGGATATGCCGCTGTCGTACAGGTTGACGGGGTAGAGGAAAATGGTCACCCCCAGGGCGTTGATGATGCCCGCCGCCAGCAGGGCCGGAAACCGCCCCCACTTCAATTTCATCTGTCTGCTTTCCATCTGGTCCCCCCTTTTGAATGATAAAAAAACGCCTTCCCTCCCCGCTTTTGGGGACGAAAGGCAAAACCCTCCGCGGTACCACCCGCATTCGCGCTTTTCCGGCGCACACTCAGGGCCCCTGTAACGGAGGGCCGTAAAACCGTCCCGCTCTCACGGGCCGCTCCCGGGCGAACCAAGGGACACACAGCAGGGCGGCTTTCAGCCGGCGGCCGCCCCTCTCTGAACTGCGCAAGCTCCCTATTTTCCCATTCCACGCGTTTCGCTGGAACTCCTTTATATCATAATTATGGTTGAAATGCAAGGGGGAAAACGGTATAATGTTGAGAAAATGAGGGGAGGCCGATGTCATGGAGCTATACACCGCCGCGCAGATGCGCGAGATCGACCGCATTGCCATTGAGGAACGGGGCATCCCGTCCACCGAGCTGATGGAAAACGCCGCCCGGGCCCTGGTGGAGGAGATCCGCGCCCTGCCCATCCCCGGGCCGGGGTTCCGGGATGGACCCGTGGGCTGGATTTCCGAGGACGGCCATGCCCCCACCCGGTCGGAGCTGGCGGAATTCTGGGCCATCCGCCAGCGCTCTGCCATCGCCTTCTGCGGCCCCGGCAACAACGGCGGGGACGGCATCGCCGCCGCCCGGATGCTGCTGAACATGGGCTGGCGGGTGAAGTGCGTACTGGTGGGCGACCGGGCCAAAATGACCGATGACTGCCTGGAGATGGAGCGCCGCCTCTCCGAGGCCGGGGGGATGCTGGAGGACTTCGACCCCGAATGGGATCACGAGCAGCAGTACCTGCCCTGCGACGTGGCCATCGACGCCCTGTTCGGCGTGGGGCTGAACAACAACCTGCGTCCAGACGCGGTGAAGGCGGTGCGGCGGATGGCGGCTTCGGGCTGGGTGGTGTCCGCCGACGTGCCCAGCGGCATCCACGCCGACACCGGGGACGTGATGGGCGCGGCGGTGCGGGCGGACGTCACCGTCACCTTCTCCCGGGGCAAGCCGGGGCTGTTTGTGGGCAAGGGCGCGGTCCACGCCGGACGGGTGGTGGTGGCCGATATCGGCATACCGGATGACCTGTACCCGCCCCGGCCCCAGACCATGCTGGTGGAGCGGGAAAATCTGGCCCTCCCCCGCCGGCCCGCGGACGGCCACAAGGGGGATTTCGGCAAGGTGTTCATCCTGGCCGGGAGCCGGGGGTATACCGGCGCGGCGGCGCTGTCCGCGCGCTCGGCGGTCCGGGGCGGCGCGGGGCTGGTGACGGTGGCCGTGCCGGAGGACGTGTACCCCATTGTGGCGGTGAAATGCGATGAGGCCATGGTGTGGCCCTGGGACGAAGATGACGGGGCCGTTGTGGACAAGGCCCGGGGCTGCGACGCCGCCCTCATCGGCCCAGGCCTGGGCCAGGGGGAGCGGGCGGAACGGCTGGTGTGCCGGCTGATGCGGGAGCTGGACTGCCCCATTATCCTGGACGCAGACGGTCTAAATATCATTTCCAGGCATATCAATGTATTGGACGAGCGGGAGGGATTGACCATCCTCACCCCCCACGACGGGGAGTTTGCCCGGCTGTCCGGACGGGATTTGCCCATCACGGACCGGCTGGGGGCGGCGCGGGGCTTTGCCAAGGCCCGCCACTGTGTGCTGGCCCTCAAGGGCCACCGCACCATTACCACGTCGTGGAACGGCTGGTGTGCCGTCAACTCCACCGGCAACCCCGGCATGGCCAAGGGGGGCAGCGGCGACGCGCTGGCGGGGCTGCTGGCGGCGCTCACCGCCCAGGACCAGGCCAGCCCGGAGCTGGCGGCGTGGATTCACGGCCGGGCCGGGGATCTGGCGGCGGAGGACAAGGGGGAGTACGGTATGACTCCGTCCGATTTGATCGAGCAAATACCCTACGCAATCAAAGAGTTGATGTAAACGAGGAGGAATTGAGAAAGTGCGCAAGTTGCCGGCTTGTGTACTGATGATGACCCTGCTGCTGTGCGCCTGCCAGGCGGGCGGCGGGGAAGTGAGCCCGGAGGAAGCGGCGCTGGATCTCCGGGATACCTACCAGGCGCTGGCGGGCTGGAACGCCGATGTGGACGTGACGGCGGAGGTGGGGGACAAGGTATTCGACTTCACTTTGGCCGCCCGGTGGCGGCGGGAGGGGGAGACGGTGCTCACCATCACCGCCCCGGAGATGCTCTCCGGCATCACCGCCCGGATCGCAGAGGGGGAGACGGTGCTGGAGTACGACGGCGCGGGGCTGTCCCTGGGCCTGCTGGACGGGAAGGGGCTCACCGCCGTGTCCGCCATCCCCTGGCTGATGGAGCAGGTGGACCAGGGCTATATGGCCAAATGCGCCTGGGCGGGTGAGGGCGGGGAGCTGCTGCAAATCACCTTCCAGGATCCGGAGGCGGAGGCCAACACGGGGACGGAATATCAGATCACCTTTCAGCGGGAGGGTTATGCCCTGTCGTCGGCGGAGGTGAGCGTGGACGGCGCCGCGGTGCTCACCGCCCGGTTCGGTAATTTTACGATGGAGTTGAACAACAATGAAACGGGAAACGGTGAGAACCTGGGCTGAAATCAGCCTGGGCAATCTGGAGTGCAATTATTGGAGCCTGCGCTCGTGCGCGCCGGACAGCAAATTTCTGGCCACGGTGAAGGCCAACGCCTACGGCCACGGGGCGGTCCCGGTGGCCCGGGAGATGGAGGATCTGGGGGCGGACTACCTGGCGGTGGCCTGCCTGGACGAGGCGGCGGAGCTGAGACGGGCAGGGATCACCGGGCCCATCCTGATTTTAGGATACACCCCGCCAGAACTGGCCGCTGAGGTGGTGGGTTTGAACGTGACCCA
This sequence comes from uncultured Oscillospiraceae bacterium, assembly GCA_910579595.1. Classification (GTDB taxonomy): domain Bacteria; phylum Bacillota; class Clostridia; order Oscillospirales; family Oscillospiraceae; genus Enterenecus. Next base: position 21,475 of record CAJTVM010000036.1, on the reverse strand, counting down.
GGCGGTGTTTACCCCCGGGCTGGCCCGCGCCCTGTCCGAGGCCGCCGGGGCGGCTGGGAAACGGGCGAAAATCCATCTCAAGGCAGACACGGGCATGAGCCGCCTGGGGGTGCTGGACCACTGCCCGGAGCGGGCGGCGGCGGAGATCGCCGCGCTGTGCGGCTTGCCCCACCTGAAGCCGGAGGGGATCTTTACCCACTTCGCCAACGCCGACGGAGACGAGGAGTACACCATGCTCCAGTTCACCCGGTTTTTGGACGTCCTGAAGGAGCTGGAGGAAAAATACGGCCGTACCTTTGAAATCCGCCATTGCGCCGCCAGCGCCGCCGTGTTAAACTATCCTTGTACGCACCTGGATATGGTGCGCCCGGGCATCGCCCTGTATGGGCATTATCCGGATCCTTCCTGCGAAGGATTGGACGGCCCCGGCCTCAAGCCGGTGATGTCGCTGTACAGCAGGGTGGCGGCGGTGCGGGACTTCCCGGCGGATACCCCGGTGAGCTATGGCTGCACCGCCCGCTTCGGCCCCGAGGGCGGACGGACGGCGGTGCTGCCCATTGGCTATGCCGACGGCCTGCACCGGATGCTGTCCAATGCGGGCAGCGTATGGCTGGACGGGGAATGCCGGCCCATCACGGGCCGGGTGTGCATGGATATGTGCATGATCGGCCTTGCCCGGGATGCAAACGTGAAGCCCGGCGATGCGGCGGAAATTTTCGGGGCGCGCCTGCCCGTGGAGCGGCAGGCCGGTATCGCGGGCACCATCTCCTATGAGCTGCTGTGCGCTGTGGCGCCGAGAGTGCCAAGAATCTACACCGAAGCATAGGATAGTCCGGGAGCCCGCCGGAGCGTCGAAATCCGGCGGCGAGCCGCGGCGGTTTTTCCCGGCAGGACCGGTATAAAAGCCGCCGCCCCGTGGGAGAATGATAGTACCCGGTCTACATAGCCTGTAGCCGGGCACTATATCCGGCGGAGTGTGAGATCCTGTGGACAACAGCGTCAAACGCGGCGACATTTTTTATGCGGACCTGAGCCCGGTGGTGGGCAGCGAGCAGGGCGGCGTCCGCCCGGTGCTCATCGTCCAGAACGACACCGGCAACAGGCACAGCCCTACTGTAATTGCCGCGGCAATTACTTCCCAAACAGGCAAGGCCCGCCTGCCCACCCATATCACCCTGGCCTCCCACAGCTGCGGCCTGCCCAAGGACTCGGTGGTCCTGCTGGAGCAGATCCGCACCTTGGACAAAAAGCGCCTGCGGGAGCATATGGGCAAGGTAGACGACCAAGTGATGCGGCGGGTGGACAGCGCCATCGCCGTCAGCTTCGGGTTGAGCCCGGAACGACTGGTTTGATGGGGTCCACGCAAAAGCGTCCTTTCGCTTTTGTGGGGAGAGGAGGGGCGGCGGAGCGCTTGGAGCTTTCGGCGGAGCCGGAAGCGCAAGGGGCGCAGCTTGCCCCGACGAGATGCGGCGGGTGGACAGCGCCATCGCCGTCAGTTTCGGGTTGAGCCCGGAGAGGTTGGTGTAAACGCGGAGAATCGTCCGAGCGTCCTGGCCGCTTCTCCGCGTGACAAATGCAAGACCGCGCGTCCCGCCCTGTCCGGTAAGCTGGAACAGGGCGGGACGGCAGAAAACCATGGAGGGAATCTACATATGAAAAAATGGAAAATTGCCGCGGCAGCGCTCTGCGTCTGCGCCCTGCTCACCGCGGCCTACGCCGCCAACGCGGGGAGCGCCAATGATCCGCTGATCACGCTGAGCTATCTGAACACCACCTTCTCCAGGCAGGTGCAGACCATGGTGGATCAGACCGTGAGCCAGCGCAAGGCGGAGATGGAGGACGCTTTAGAAAAGATCCTGGCCCAGGGCGGGAGCGCCGCCGGCACCGGAAACGTATTCACCGTGGTCACCCTCAGCCAGGGGCAGTCCCTGGTGGGGGAGGTGGGGTGCGAGGTCATGCTGCGCATCGGCACTGCCACCTGCGGCGCTTCGGACAGCGTGGGCCTGATTGACACTACCTCCGGGGACAACCTGGCCAACGGCAGGCCGCTGGCCACCAACCACCTGTACATGGTCACCATCAGCCCCCGAACTGTGACCGCCACATCGGGCACGGTGAAGGTGCTGGCACGGGGGCCTTATACCATTCGTTGAATTTCGCCGATTCGACGAAACGCCCAGCAATTTCCCTGGAGTCCTTCATAAATATTTAACAATTTATTCGCAAAATATTCCTGGCTTTTCCATAGCGGCTGTGGTACACTATCCTTGTCAGGAAAACAAAGCCCGACGATCCAAAACCTCCCTGCTCTCATTTAACCGGGGCTGCTCCGGCCTTTGCCGGAGCCCCCCGGACAAAATTCTCCGAAGCCGTTCCCGGCCTCGTTACCGCCGCCCGCAAGGGCGGCTTTTGTTTTGCCCCTTGCAAAAATCCCCCCCGCCTTTTATAATAGTCCCAAACGTGTTTACGGAGGTTTTGTCATGGCAATGGACATGAGTTGGTTCGACGAGCTGGAAAGCCGTATCCCCCACGGCGAGGTGCGCACCCGGTTCGCCCCGTCCCCTACGGGATATATGCACGTAGGCAACCTGCGCACCGCGCTGTACACCTACCTCATTGCCCGGCACGCCGGAGGCAAGTTCCTGCTGCGCATCGAGGACACCGACCAGGGCCGGCTGGTAGGGGACGCGGTGGACGTGATCTACGCCACCACGCGCCAGTGCGGCCTGGACTGGGACGAGGGGCCGGACGTGGGCGGCCCGGTGGGACCGTACATCCAAACGGAACGCAGGCACCTGTATAAAAAATACGCCGAGCTTTTGGTGGAAAAGGGGCTTGCCTACTACTGCTTCTGCGAAAAGACGGAGTCCGCCGAGGACAGCGGCAATTTTGAAAAAGCGGAGGATCCCTGCCGCTCCCTCGCCCCCGAGCGGCTGAAGGAGCTTATGTTCGACGCCGAGATGGGCCGCCGCCCCCACCCCGTCATCCGTCAGCGCATTCCCCAGGGGAACACCACCTTCCACGACGCTGTGTACGGCGATATTACCGTGGACAACGCCGACCTGGACGACCAGATCCTGATCAAATCCGACGGCCTGCCCACCTACAACTTCGCCAACGTGATTGACGACCACCTGATGGGCATCACCCATGTGGTGAGGGGGGCGGAATACCTGTCCTCCGCGCCCAAGTACAACCTGCTGTACGAGGCGTTCGGCTGGGAGATCCCCACCTACGTCCACTGCTCGTCGGTGATGTTCAATGACCCCGCCACCGGCGTGGTGCGCAAGATGTCCAAGCGCTGCGGCGACCCCTCCTACCAGGATCTGGTGGCCCAGGGGTATCTGTCCCAGGCGGTGGTGAACTACGTGTCCCTGCTGGGCTGGGCCCCCCACGGAGACATCGCCGAGCAGGAGTTCTTCACCATGGACGAGCTGATCCGGGCCTTCGAGATCGAGGGCATTTCCAAGTCCCCCTCCGCCTTCGATATGGACAAGCTGAACTACTTCAACGCCGCTTATCTGCGCGCCCTGCCGCCGGAGGAATTCGCCAGGGAGGCGGAACCGTGGATCCGGCGGGCGGTGAAAAACGAGGCGTATGACGCCGCCGCCATCGCCGCCCTGCTCCAGGCCCGGTGCGAGAAGCTGTCCGACATCCCGGAGAAGGTGGACTTCTTCGACGCCCTGCCGGAATACGGGGTGGATCTGTTCACCAATAAAAAGTCCAAAACCAACAGCGAGGTGTCGCTGGAAATGCTCCAGCAGGTATGCCCGGTGCTGGAGGCCCTGCCCGACTGGAGCCAGGACGCCATCCACGGCGCGCTGGTGGGACTGGCGGAAAAGCTGTCAGTGAAGAACGCCACCCTCATGTGGCCGGTGCGGATCGCGGCGGCGGGCAAGGCCGTTACCCCTGGCGGGGCGGTGGAGATCTGCCGCATTCTGGGCCGGGACGAGACTCTGCGCCGTCTGAAGCTGGGCCTGGAAAAGCTGGGCGGATGAACGGACCCATAAACAGCCCTTTACGGTAACGCAACAGGCCCTTGGACGCCGCCGCATCCAGGGGCCCTGTTTATTCCAAAATTTTAAAATGAAAAACTGCCGCCTGCATTCAATTAACAAAATCTTTATGAGCCAGCCCGGTATTTTTTGTTGCATTCAGGCGCAATCTGTAATATACTTAAAGGCACTGTGTACCCAATCTCTGTTGGAGTGTGGAAGCCAATGATGTCTGTGCGCACCAAAATCCAGAATTTTTCCCGGGAACGGCTGATGCTGATCCTGACGGTTTATATCCTCTGCCAGCCCCTGCTGGACATCCTCACCGCCCAGGGCGTCAAGGCCGGGCACCCCATCACCGCCGGCGTGGTGGTGCGGGCGCTGTTCATGGCGCTGGGCTTTTTGTACGCCGTGTTTGTCAGCCAGTTTGAGGGCAAGCGCCTGCCCATGATTTACCTCGGGGCGCTGGTGGGCTACCTGGCGCTGTTCATGCTCTATATGCTGACGGTGGACGGCATCTCCCTGTGCTTCGCCAATGTCACCGAGGTGGTCAAGACCTTCTTCGCCCCCTTCGTGCTGGTATTCCTGTACTGCATCTATAAGCAGTATGGTTTTGCCATCACCACCCAGTCCATCGGGGCGGCGGGGGCCATCTATTGCAGCGTGATCCTCATCGCCTATCTGACCAATACCAGCAACGCCTCTTACGTCAACTCGGGCAACGGCTACAACGGCTGGTTCTACGCCGCCAACGAGATCGGCTGCATCATCGCCCTCACCGCCCCCTTTACGGTGTACCATTGTGTCAAGATGCTGCCCTCCATCACCCAAAAGACGTGGTGGAAGGGGCTGGTCATCGCGTGGTGTCTGGCAGCGGTGGCCTTCAGCGCCAACTTCATCGGCACCAAGATCGTCTTTGCCTTCAACCTGGTGTACGCCTTGGCGGGTCTGGTGTGGACGCTGTTCCGGCTGCGCAAAGAGCGCATGGCGGCGGTACTGGGACAGGCGGCGGCGCTGCTGGCCCTGGTGGTGCTGATTTTGGGGTTCTATCGGGTTTCCGCCTTGAAGGATTACACCAACGACATCTACGGCGACCTTATCGACGTCCCATCCGACGAGATTCTTGGCTACTGGCCCGGTGAAATTCAGGAGGCCAGCGAGGGCACCTGGCTGCTGGAGTTCATTACGGAAAACAAGGCGGTCCAGAAGCTGGATCAGATCCTCAGCCGACGCCTGACCAGCGCCTCCCCCAGTGTGGAGGTGTTTCTGGAGAGCGGCGTCGCCGGCAAGCTGCTGGGCATCGGCTATGCCAACACCGGCGCCTACAGCCGGCAAATCCACTTTATGATTGAAATGGACCCGCCCGCCATCTTCATCCGCCACGGCGTGGTGGGCTTCGCGGTGTACTGCCTGCCCTACTTCGCGTTCATCATCTACGCCATTATTCAATTCTTCAAGCGGCCGCTCCAGCGGCTGTCCAGCCTGAGCTACTGCACGCTGCTGTACTGCACCCTGGCCGGCTTTGCCATCGCCATCATGGCGGGCCACGCGCTGGTGTCCCCGGCGGTGTCCACCTTTGTGCTGGCCACGGGGATGCAGCTGTGGATCCGCACCCGAGAGCAGAACAAGCTGCCGAAACCGAAAAAAGCGTAAAGAAACCGCCGGTCAGATGACCGGCGGTATTTTTATGCCAGACCCGGCAGCGTCGTCTATGTGGCGAATGAATTTAATTTTTTTGTAGCACTTGACAAATCTTCTGTTCTAATATATAATAATTATTATCATATTGTATAAAGAAGGCTGTAACACAATACGTAAACTTCAAAAATTGGTCTCAGGGATGATCTGCCTCTCGATGCTTTTCCTGACGGCAACCACAGCCTTCGCAACATCGGCTCCTCAGCGTGTTCCGGTAAGAAGATGCCCGAAGTGTTCAGTGGGCACCGTATACGACACATCATTTACACTTTATGGAGATCCATATTTGGCAGCTCATGGTCTACATGAGGATCTCGCTCGGGACTACACTACCTATACTAATGAGTACTGTGACAACAGCAGCTGTGGTTATCGTGTATCTAGCCAAGAGACCGGTTTTGAAATCCTTTCTTGTCCGGATGACAATTGACCATTATGCTGGCGCGGGCGTGCGCCTATTAGGTTCTAAACCGCGTCCCGCTTGCCATCCATTTTCTGACAAAGGAGCTGCCGACTATGAAACGTGCCCTCTCCCTGCTGCTGGCTGCGGCGCTTTTTCTCACCCTGCTGCCCGCCTGCCGGCAGGAGAGCGGCCCGGTTTCATCTGAGCCTTCGGACAGCGCCCTGCCGGAGCAGACCGCGCCGCCGCCAACGCCCACCCCGGAACCCACGCCGGAACCGGCCACGGGGATGGCGCTGGTGCGGGATACCATGCTGGACTGCTGCCGGGACGAGCTGGCCGGGCTGGAGGGTTATACCGTGACCATGTTCGAGGATGGGGAGGACTTTTCCCGGCTGGTCGAGGAGACCTACGGCATTGACGCGGGCCTGGTGACAGATGGCTTTGTGGCCGCCGGAACCAGCAGCTTCTCCTTTGAGATCACCGTGCTGCGCACGAATATAACGGACTATGATTCGGCCGTGGAAATCCGAATGCTGTATGATGAAACCGAAGGCGACCGCTTGCGGGAACATTTTATGGCGTGGGACGAGGAGCGCGGTATATTCTACTTCCCGGAAGAAAATATGGAGCCCTATCAAAATGCACTGACCTGCAGCACCGCTGGTGTGTATAGGCCGGGCGGCTTTTCCAAATTGAGCAGTACGATATTTATGTATTTTCTATGCTGCCAAAATAAGGATGAAGCTAAAGAGACTCTCATTCGGGCCATTGACCAATACTGTTCGGAGCAATCCCAGGATGAACCCCCGGCCACGCCCCAGCCCGTGGAGATCGGGGACGGCGTATGGTTCATTGACATTTCATCCCCGGAAGCAAAAGGGGAGCCCGACCCGGATCACCCCGGGCGCGCCCGGTATACCCAGCCCAACGAGGAGGATATGTCCCTCTACGACACCTCGGCCATCCTGGCCGCCTGGGAAATGGGCGACCCCGCCGGTCTGCCAGAGCAGGATCGGGCCATCTATGACAACGCAAAGGACGTGCTGGAACGCATCCTGACGGATGACATGGACGATTTTTCCAAAGAGGCGGCCATTTACGAGTGGGTGATCCAAAACGTGGAGTACGACTGGACCCATACCGATGTGATGGCGGAAACCCCCAGGGAGTCCTATACCCCCTATGGCGGGCTGGTGAACCGCAAGGCGGTGTGCCTGGGCTATGCAGCCACGTTCCAGCTGCTGGCGGAGCTGGCCGGGATCGAGTGCATCACCGTGGTGGGGTCGGCTTTGGAGAGCACGGGGGACCACGCCTGGAACCAGCTGCGGCTGGCCGGGGAGTGGTACTGCGTGGACGTCACCTGGGAGGTACCGTACTGGGAGGACGGCACGATGAACGGCCGGGAATGGCGCTATTTCAATACCACCAGCGACTACATGGCCCGAACCAACCACCAATGGGACTATGACAACGTCCCCGAAGCCACGGCGGAAGACCACGGACGACCCTGAAAACCAGGGAAAGCAATAGGAAGCCACACCCCGCTTGCCAGGCAGTATGTTATACTGCCAGCAAGCGGGGTGTTTTTTATGCCAGCCCCAGCAGCCGCGCCGCCGTGGCCAGGATCAGGCACAGCCCCAGCCCCATCATAGTGGGCAGCGCCACCGACAGCGCCGTCCACTTCACGCTGCCCGTCTCCTTGTAGATGGTCAGGCAGGTGGTGGAGCAGGGCCAGTGGAACAGGGAGAACAGCATGGTGCAGCAGGCCGTCAGCCACGTCCAACCGTGCTGGGTGAGCAGCTGCCCCAAAGCGGTCAAATCGTCAAACTCCACCAGGCTCCCCGTGGCCAGGTAGGCCATGAGCATCACCGGCAGCACGATTTCATTGGCGGGCCAGCCTAAAATAAAGGCCATGAGGATCACGCCGTCCAGCCCGAACAGCCGGGCAAAGGGATCCAGAAACCCGGTGCAGTGGGTCAGCAGGGAGACGCCCCCCACGGTGACGTTGGCGGTCAGCCAGATCACCGCCCCCGCCGGGGCGGCCACCGACACCGCCCGCCCCAGCACAAACAGGGTGCGGTCCAGCATGGAGCGGACAATCACCTGCCCCACGCGGGGCTTGCGGAAGGGGGGCAGCTCCAGGGCAAAGGAGGAGGGCATTCCCTTTAACACCGTGGCGGACAGCAGCCGGGAACAGGCCAGCGTCCCCGCCACGCCCAGCACCAGCGTGGCCAGCAGCAGGGCCGCGCCCTCAAGTGATGCCAGCAGCCCCGTGCGCCCTCCCACGAAGAACAGGGTAATGAGGGCGATGAGCGTGGGAAACTTGCCGTTACAGGGTACCAGGGATGAGGTGAGAATGGCGATGAGCCGCTCCCGGGGGCTGTCGATGATCCGGCAGCCGGTGACGCCGCAGGCGTTGCAGCCCAGGGACATACACATCGTCAGGCATTGTTTTCCACAGGTTTTTGCCTTTTGAAACGCGTGATCCATCACAAAGGCCACCCGGGGCAGATAGCCCAGATCCTCCAGCAGGGTGAACAGGGGGAAGAAGATGGCCATGGGGGGCAGCATCACCGCCACCACCCAGGTAGTGACCCGGTACACCCCGTCCAGCAGCAGCCCTGACAGCCACGCCGGAGCGGGAGCCAACCAGCCCTCCAGCACCGTGCCAATACGGGCAAACAGCTCCGTGAGCAGGGCGGAGGGCACGTTGGCCCCCGCCACTGTCAACCATATCACCAGCCCGAACAGCAGCAGCATCAACGGGATGCCGGTGGTTTTGGAGGTAAGTAACCGATCAAGCCGCCGCTGCCGCCGCAGACGGCCCGCTTCAGCGGAGTGTACCACCTGGGCGGCGTACCGCTCCGCCAGGGTGACCCGCTCGGCAGGGGCGCGCTCCGGTGCGGCGGGGGCGTCGGCGCTGACCAGTACCGCGATGGCCTGCCGCAGATCGTCCAGGCCCTGCTCCCGTCCGGCGGACGCTCCCACAACTGGGACACCCAAGCGTTTGGACAAGGCGGGCAGATCCACATCCACCCCCAGCCGCTTGGCCTCGTCCATCAGGTTGACGCATACCAGCACCTTCCCCGTCAGCTCCAGCACCTGGAGTACCAGGATCAGGTTGCGCTCCAGGCAGGTGGCGTCGCACACCACCACCACCGCGTCAGCCTGGCCGCTTTGGATGTAGTCCCGGGCCACCGCCTCCTCCTGGGAATGGGCCGCCAAGGAGTAGGTACCCGGCAGATCAATCAGCTGGTACTCCTCCCCCTCAAAGGTATATTCCCCTTTGGCGGTGGCCACCGTTTTTCCGGCCCAGTTCCCTGTGTGCTGCCGCAGGCCCGTGAGGGCGTTGAACAGGGTGGACTTGCCCACGTTGGGGTTGCCCGCCAGCGCCACCCGCCTCATGTGGCCGCCACCCCGGTGGGATGCCCCTGGGCCTGCCGCTCCAGGGTCACCCCGTCCGCGTCCGTCCGGCGCAGGGCGATGAGCGCTCCCCGGATGAGGTAGGCGCAGGGATCGCCCGCGGGGCTTTTCAGTACACAGGTCACCCGGGTGCCCCGCACCAGCCCCAAATCGGTGAGCCGGCGGTCCATGGCAGGTCCGGCGTTTATCTCTGTCACATATGCGCTCTCCCCTTCGGGGAGGGCAGATAAGCAAAGCGTCTCATACATGGTTACAGCTCCTTTCTACTTATCCTATGGTACGCCTTGCCGAAAGGTGCCGTAAAAAAACCACCCCGCCAGCGGCAGGGTGGTTTGCATTGTGTTGTATTTACCGGAAATACAGCGCACCGGACTCAAAAATGGGCTGCAGCTTGTTGCCAGGGACGTTCTTTGCCACGAACTCGCCCCGCCGCTCACTGTGCCCCATTTTGCCGAACACCCGGCCGTCGGGGGAGAAAATGCCCTCGATAGCGCACATGGATCCGTTGGGATTTACCGCGATGTCCATGGAGGGTACGCCCGCGGCATCCACGTACTGGGTTGCCGCCTGTCCGCTGGCAATGAGCTGATCCAGCACAGGCTGGGGGGCCGCGAAGCGGCCCTCGCCGTGGGAGACGGGAATGGCGTGGAGGTCGCCTACATGGCTGAGCAGCATCCATGGGGACTTCACCGAGCACACACGGGTGGTGACATACCGGCTCTGGTGCCGCCCGATGAGGTTGTATGTCAGGGTGGGGCTGTTTTCGTCCACGGAGGAGATCTCGCCATGGGGAAGCAGGCCCAGCTTCAGCAGCGCCTGGAAGCCGTTGCAGATGCCCAGCATCAGGCCGTCCCGCCGCTTGAGCAGGTCGTGCACCGCGTCTGTCAGCCGGGGATTGCGGAAGAAGGATACAATCAGCTTGGCGGAGCCCTCCGGCTCGTCGCCGCCGGAGAAGCCGCCGGGGAGGAACACGATCTGGGAGCGCTTGATGGCGTGCTCCAGCTCTACGGCGGAGGCGGCAAGGCCGTCAGGGGTCAGGTTGCGGATCACCACGGTTTCCGCGTCCATCCCCGCCCGCAGGCAGGCCCGGACGGAATCGTACTCGCAGTTGGTGCCGGGGAACACGGGGATCACTACCCGGGGCCGGGCCAGCTCGCCATCGAACACGGCGGGGGAACGCCTATCCCAAGCGATCTGCTCCACGGGCTCAGACGTGCCTGCCCTGGTGGGGTAGACCTCTTCCAGGGTCTGCTCGTTGAGCTTAAGCAGCTCGTCGATGGGGGCGGAGTCGGCCAAAATCGTGATAACGGGCTCGGCAGTGGTGACACCAATGCGCCGGGCATAGGGGCAGTCAACCTCCTCCGTCAGCTCGGCCACGATAACGGCGGAACCAATTCCATACCAGTTGGTCATATCATCGCCGGTCTGGAAGCCCACGCGGTTGCCAAAGGACATCTTCATCACCGCATCGGCCATGCCGTTCTCCGCGACCCAAGCGGCCTTTACTTTGCCCTCCTGCGCCAACTGGTGCAGCGCCTCCCAAGAGGCTTTCCGGCCCTCTGCCGTGTCGTCATTGGGGGCGAACCGGTACACCGGGTGCCCCGCCTCCTTGAACTCGGGGGAGAGCACGTCCCCGGCCTTGACGGGGGCGATGGCGAAGGAAATGAGGGTGGGGGGCACGTCCAGATCCAGGAAGGAGCCGGACATGGAATCCTTGCCGCCGATGGCCGCGGCGCCATAGTCCAGCTGGGCATCCAGCGCCCCCAGCAAAGCGGCGAAGGGCTTGCCCCAGCGCTCCGGCTCGTTTCTCAGCTTCTCAAAGAACTCCTGCAAGGTGAGATACGCATCTTTATAGTCGGCCCCCGCCGCCACCAGCTTGGCAATGGAGGCGGTCACCGCGTCATAAGCCCCCCAGTAGGGACTGGCGGACAGGGCCTCCGGATCACAGGCGTAGGCCATCACGCTGGCCTGGCCGGTTTCCTCTCCGGGCATGGTGGGCAGAAGCGCTGCCATCGCCTGCGCGGGGGTGGTCTGGTACTTGCCGCCGAAGGGCATCAGCACAGAGCCCGCGCCGATGGAGCCGTCGAACCGCTCCACCAGTCCCCGGCGGCTGGCGCACTTCAGGCTTGCCGCCATCTCCCGCAGGGTGGAGGGGCGTTCCACACCGTGTCCCGCATACTTCGGCACAGACACCTGGGCGTGCTTCACCGCGCCGTTGGTGTTCAAAAACTCCCGGCTCAGGTCGGCGATGGTCTGGCCCTTCCACTTCATCACCATCCGGGGGGATTCGGTGACCACCGCCACCCGGTACGCCTCCAGGTTCTCCCCCTGGGCCAATGCGATGAAGGCATCCTCATCATCAGGGGCCACCACCACCGCCATGCGCTCCTGGCTCTCGGAGATTGCAAGCTCGGTGCCGTCCAGACCGTCGTATTTCTTGCGCACCGCGTCCAAATCAATTTCCAGCCCGTCGGCCAGCTCGCCGATGGCCACCGACACGCCCCCCGCGCCGAAGTCGTTGCAGCGCTTGATGAGCCGGGTGACGTTCTCGTCCCGGAACAGCCGCTGGAGCTTGCGCTCCTCGGGGGCGTTACCCTTCTGCACCTCGCTGGCCATCGTCGCCAGCGACTTCTGGTTGTGACTCTTTGAGGATCCGGTGGCCCCCCCGATGCCGTCCCGGCCCGTGCGGCCCCCCAGCAGGATGATAACGTCGCCCGGGGCGGGGCGCTCCCGGCGCACATGGCTGGCGGGGGCGGCGGCAATCACCGCGCCGCACTCCAGCCGCTTGGCCACATAGCCGGGGTGGTACAGCTCCGCCACATGGCCCGTGGCCAGACCAATCTGGTTGCCGTAGGAGGAGTAGCCCGCCGCGGCGGTCTGGGCGATTTTCCGCTGGGGCAGCTTGCCCTCCAAGGTGTCACTCAGGGGCGCCGTGGGGTCGCCGCCGCCGGTGACCCGCATAGCCTGGTGGACGTAGGCCCGGCCAGACAGGGGATCCCGGATGCAGCCGCCGATGCAGGTGGCCGCGCCGCCGAAAGGCTCGATCTCGGTAGGGTGGTTGTGTGTCTCGTTCTTGAACATAAGCAGCCAGTCCTGCGCCTCGCCGTCCACATCAGCGTTGACGTGGATGGAGCAGGCGTTGATCTCCTCGCTCTCGTCCAGTTCGGGCAGGAGGCCCCGCTTTTTCAGCGCCTTGGCGCCGATGGTGGCAAGGTCCATCAGGGTCTGGGGACGCTTCTTTGCCTTCTCTTCGCCGTACACCTCCACCCGGGCAGCCAGATAGCGCTCATATGCGGCCTTGACCTGGGGATCGTCGATCTCCACGCCCTTCAGATGGGTGGAAAAGGTGGTGTGACGGCAGTGGTCGGACCAATAGGTGTCCACCACACGGATCTCGGTAATGGTGGGATCCCGGCGATCCCAGTCCCGGAAATAGGTCTGGAGGAATGTCAGATCGTCCAGATCCATGGCCAGACCAAGCTTATCCAGCAACGCGGTCAGGCCGTCCGCGTCCAGATCGGTGAACCCGTCCAACGTCTCCACATGATCGGGGGCGTCGTGGGTCTGGGCCAAGGTGTCCGGCTTGTCCATGGACGCCTCCCGGCTCTCCACCGGATTGATGAGGTAGCCCTTCACCTTGTCCATATCGGCCTGGGACAGAGCGCCCTCCAGCACGTACACCTTGGCGTAGCCCATCAGGGGCCGCGCCCCGCTGGTCATCAGCTGGATGCACTGGGCAGCGGAATCCGCCCGCTGGTCGAACTGGCCCGGCAGGGCCTCCACCGCCAAGATGCTGTGCACCCCGGCGGGACGGGGGAAGTCCTCATCGTCCGCCGTGTCCACCTGGGGTTCGGCGAACACCGTGCCCTTGGCCTGCTCATAGACGGCGGCGTCCACGCCCTCCACGTCATAGCGGTTAAAGATGGTCAGACCAGTGAGGCCCGCGATCCCAAGCTGCTCCCGGAGATCCCGGCACAGGCCCTGGGCCTCCACGTCGAAGCCGGGGCGTTTGTGGACGAAGCAGCGAAATACTTGGCTTGTTGTTTGGCTCATAGAGCTTCTCTCCTTGTATTTGTTCATTTATCCCGCAATGGTCCAACGCTCTATCTGGTAGAAGGGATTGGCGCGGGTGGGCTGCAAATTGGAGGCGATCCCCCAGCGCATCAGCAGGGAGCCGCGCTTGAAGCACAGGGGGGAGAGGGGGGCGGACTGGGCAAATTCCTCCCAGAGGGCCTGGGCGGCTTGGGTGCGGGCGTTCCCCGCGGCGGAGCGCCACTGGGCCAGGGCCAGGGTAAGCTCCCCGCTGTAAAAACCGCCGTAGTTCAGCGCCCCGGTGATCAGGGCGGAGGGGTCGAAGTCGCCGGGGAGGCGCACCTCGCCGATGTATAGATCAAACTGCCCCGCGGCCAGGGCGGCGGTGAAATCGCTCCACGGCAGGCGGGTCATCGTTACGGCGGCGCCCAGCCCCGTCAGCGTCTCCGACATCCGGGCGGCAATGCCCTGACGCACATCGTTGTCGCTGTTTACCAGCAGGGTAACCTCCAGCGGGTTTTGGCCCCGGTAAAGCAGGCCGTCCTCCGGATTGCGGACGTACCCGGCCTCCTCCAGCAGCAGGGCGGCGGCCTGCGTGTCATAGGCCAGCAGGGCGGCGGCGGTTTCGCTGTAGTCCCCGCACAGGGGGGAGACGGGCAGCGCCGACGGATCGCCGTGGCCGGACAGTTCGATGCGCACCAGCTCCTCCCGGTCCAGAACCATGGAGAAGGCCCGGCGCACCGGGGCGGACTGGCAGGGGCCGCCGCTGGCCCGGAAGCCCACGTACAGCAGGGTAGTGGTGGGGTAGTCGCTGGTCTCATAGCTGCTGGAATAGCCCAGGGCATAGGGGGAGGAAAAGTCGGTGGTGACGGCGGTGATGTCCCCACTGTCAAAGGCGGCGATGCGTCCCGCCGAGTCGGACGCCGGGGTGAGGGGAATGGTGGAATAGGGCAGGGCGGCGGAGGCGGTATGGTAGGGGTTGGGCTGCAAATACAGCCTATCCCCAGCCAGCTCATACCGGTAGTATCCGGTGCCCAGGGGGGCGTGAAGATCTCCCTCCCCCTCGTGCTCCAAAACGATGGGGACGTCCAGCAGGGCGGACAGGTTCCCGTTGGGGGCGGACAGGAAGATGGATACCGTGCCGTCCTCCCCCGCCGTTACCGCGGCGACCTGAGCCAGCCGCGCGGCGTACAGGGGCGATGTGCGCGCCTGCTCCAGGGAGGCGGCGGCGATCTGCGCGGTGAGGGGGGTGCCGTCGGAGAACACCGCCCCTGCCGCCAGGGAAATCGTCCAGACCAACCCGTCCTCGCTGACCGAGGCGGACCGGGCCAGCACCGGCTGGGGGGTGAAGGTATTGTCCAGCTCATACAGCCCCTGGTACACCAGCCCTGTCAGCTCCTGGTTCACCTGGCTGTCCCCTGTGATGGGGTGCAGGGAGGCGCCCGGGTCGCAGCCCAGGCTGAACCGGACGGCCTGGGGGGCCGCGGTGGCCGTGGGGGCCGGGGTATCGCTGGGGGAGGGCTGGGGATCGGGGGCGTCGCAGCCGCACATACACAGGATCGCGCCCAGGCAAAGGGCGATGATCCGCGCCGTCCGCCTCATAGCAGCTGAATGGCAGCGGCCATGGAGCCCCGGCTGGTGCCCAGTTTCCGATGGCTCCAGAACCGCTCCGGGTCGCAGGAGGTGCACAGAGAACTGACCGCGATGTGTTCGGCCGCCAGCCCGACCTGCTCCAGGCGCATGGCGTTGATGGCCTTCAAATCAATGGCGAACTTGCCGTTCTCCTTGATTTTAATATGGCGGAGGACGGCGGTGGATAAGGCGGCGGTCATGGCGTTGGGTACGTCCTCGTGGGTCTCGAAGCAGTCGGGGCCGATGCCCGGGCCGATGGCGGCTAAAATGTCCCCGGGCTGGCAGCCGTACACCTCCCCCATCCGCTTCACGGCGGCGGCGGCGATGCCGGCGGCGGTACCCCGCCAGCCCGCGTGGACGGCGGCGGCAACCCGGCGCGCCGGATCATAAAACAGGATGGGGATGCAGTCGGCGGAGTACACCACCAGCGCCACCCCGGGCAGATCGGTCATCAGACCGTCCGCCTCATACCCCACCTTTTCATAGGGGTCGGTGTGGAGGTCGGCGGTGGTGACGCAGCGCACCACGCCGCCGTGGACCTGGTTGGTCATGGCAAACTGCCTGCCGTCCGCTCCGATGGCGGCAAAGAAGCGGCGGTAGTTTTCCCGGACGTGGTCGGGGTCGTCCCCCCGGCTGACGCCCAGGTTCAGGGACGCCCACATCCCCTCGGACACGCCGCCGAGCCGGGTGGAAAAACCATGGGCCGCGCCACCGGCGGCGGCAATGCCGTCAGAGCTGAAAAAGGTTACGCCGTTTTTGGTCTGCTCAACAATATTCATAGGCTCTCCTTATGATATTCGGGGCAGGTGCACTTTTTCCATTTCAGCCCGCTGCCGCAGGGGCAGGGGTCGTTGCGGCCGATTTTGATCACCTTTTTCGGCTGCTTCTTCACGGTGCCGTCGGCGCCGGCGGACTGGCCGGTGATCTTGGCCACCCGTTCCCGCTTCAGCTCCTCGTTGGTCTTGACCCGCACGGTAAACAGGCGGCGCAGCGTCTCCTCCTGGATGGCGGCAATCATCTGCTCGAACATATCGAAGCCTTCCCGCTTGTACTCCACCACCGGGTCGGACTGGCCGTAGGCCCGCAGGCCGATGCCCTGGCGCAGCTCGGTCATGGCATCGATGTGGTCCATCCAGTATTCGTCCACCACCCGGAGCAGGATCACCCGCTCCAGCTCCCGCATGGCGGACTTGCCCGGCTCCATCCGGCCCGCCATGGCCTGCTCGATAACCTGCTCCCGCTTGGCGTAGTTGTCCTGGGCAGCGGCAAGCATCTCCTCGGACAGCTTGGCGGGGGCGGTGTTCTCCGCCTCCTGCTCAAACCGCTTCATCTGCTGTTCGGTGAACAGGCCCAGCAGGTGGGATGCGGCGGCCCGGAATTCCTCCCCGGTCAAATGCCCGTCCGCCTGGGTGGGCACCGCCCCCGTCACCGTGGCGGACAGCATATTCTCCACCGCGCCGTGGACGTCCTCCCCGTCCAGCACCTGGCGGCGCTGCTTGTAGATGACCTCCCGCTGGGTGTTCATCACGTCATCGTACTCCAGCACGTTTTTACGCGTCTGGAAGTTCCGGGACTCCACCTGCTTCTGGGCATTCTCGATGGCGTTGGACAGCATCTTCTGATCCAGGGGGGTGTCCTCGTCCACGCCCAGCTTTTCCATCATGTTCTGGATGCGCTCGGAGCCGAACAGCCGGAGGATATCGTCCTCCAGGGAGAGGAAGAAGCGGCTCTCGCCGGGGTCGCCCTGACGTCCGGCACGGCCCCGGAGCTGGTTGTCGATCCGCCGGGACTCGTGGCGCTCGGTGCCCAGGATGAACAGGCCGCCGGCCTGCCGCACCTTGTCGGCCTCCTCCTTAATCTCCTCCTTATACCGGGCCTCCGCCTCGGCAAAGGCCTGCCGGGCCTCCAGGATTTCCTGGTTGTCCGTCTCGCCGTGGCCGTCGCACTCCGCCAGAAGCTCATCGCTCATACCCTTTTTGCGCAGCTCGGCCTTGGCCATGAACTCGGCATTGCCGCCCAGCATGATATCCGTACCGCGGCCCGCCATGTTGGTAGCCACGGTGACGGCGCCGAACTTGCCCGCCTGGGCCACGATCTCCGCTTCCTTCTCGTGGTTCTTGGCATTGAGCACGTTGTGCTTGATCCCCGCCCGCTTGAGCATACCGCTGACCAGCTCGGAGATCTCGATGGACACGGTGCCCACCAGCACGGGCTGGCCCTTGGCGTGGCACTCCTTGATCTGCTCTACCACGGCGCGGTACTTGCCCGCCTGGGTCTTGTACACCACGTCGGACTGATCCACACGGGCCAGAGGCCGGTTGGTGGGGATCTCCACGATGTCCAGGTTGTAGATGGTGCCGAATTCCTCTTCCTCGGTCATGGCCGTACCGGTCATGCCGGACAGCTTGTCGTAAAGGCGGAAATAGTTCTGGAAGGTGATGGTGGCGAGCGTTTTGGATTCGCGGGCCACGGTGACGTGCTCCTTGGCCTCGATGGCCTGGTGCAGGCCCTCGTTGTACCGCCGGCCGTACATCAAACGGCCGGTGAACTCATCCACGATGATGACCTCGCCGTCCTTCACCACGTAGTCGATGTCCCGTTTCATCACGCCCCGGGCCTTGATGGCCTGGTTGATGTGGTGGGACAGGGTGGTGTTCTCCGGGTCGGACAGGTTTTCCACGTTGAACGCCTGCTCCGCCTTGGCCACGCCCTGGGAGGTCAGGGTGGCGGTGCGGGCCTTCTCGTCCACGATGTAGTCCGCGTCGTCGGTGGTGTCCTCCTCCTCCTTGGTGTTCACGCTGGCCACCCGTTTGCACTTCAGCCGGGAGACGAAGTTATCCGCCAGCTGGTAGAGCTGGGTGGACTGCTCGCCCTGGCCGGAGATGATCAGCGGGGTGCGGGCCTCGTCGATGAGGATGGAGTCCACCTCGTCCACGATAGCGAAGGAGTGGCCCCGCTGCACCAGCTCGTTGGAGTAGATGGCCATGTTGTCCCGGAGGTAGTCAAAGCCGAACTCGTTGTTGGTGCCGTAGGTGATGTCGGCGGCATAGGCTTGCTTTTTGCCCGCCTTTTCCACCCCGTGGATCACCAGGCCCACGGTGAGGCCCAGGTAGCGGTACACCTTGCCCATCCACTCCGAGTCGCGCTTGGCCAGGTAGTCGTTGACGGTGATGATGTGCACGCCGTTGCCCGACAGGCCGTTGAGGTAGGCGGGCAGGGTGGCCACCAGCGTCTTGCCCTCGCCGGTTTTCATCTCGGCGATGCGGCCCTGGTGGAGGATGATGCCGCCGATGAGCTGCACCCGGTAGGGGCGCATACCCAGCACCCGGTCCGCCGCCTCCCGGCAGGTGGCGAAGGCCTCGGGCAGGATGTCGTCCAGCGTCTCGCCCTTGGCGAGGCGGGACTTGAATTCGCCGGTCTTGGCGCGCAGATCATGGTCGCTGAGGGCGCGGTACTCGTCCTCCAGCGCCTCAATCTTATCCACGGTGGCGTTGAGCGCCTTGACCTCCCGCTGAGAGCGGGTGCCAAACACTTTTGAAAACAGACCCATAGCACAGTGTCCTTTCTATCGAAACTCATTTTTCGTAAATCACAACATGGAGCCGTGCTGCGAAGCCTCCGCGACCCGCAGTCTTGATGCGCCTGTTCGCGGCTCCGCAGCCTAATAAAAACCCATTTTAACTCGATACAGTATATCACAAGCGGGGACAAGAAAAAAGAGGAAATTATGAATAAAGAGCAGGGGTATATCAGGGATTTTTCTTGCCTTTTGCCTCCATGGGGGGTAAAATGACTGTTGACAATTTGTTGCGAAGGGGCAGACAGCCATGACACGGGACGAAGCATTTGAGTTTTTAGACAGGACCGCCAAGGGGATTGCCGAAATGTTCGGCTCCTCCTGCGAGACGCTGGTACACGACATGGGGGTGCCCTCCCACCCCATTTTGTCCATTTATAATGGACATATCTCCGGCCGTGAGGTGGGCTCCACCATGGACATCATGGGCATCGGCCTGGAGCTGGACGAGCAGGCCGCCACCACCGACCAGGTGAATTTAGCCGCCGTCACCCCCGACGGGCGGCAGACCAAGTCCTCCACCTTCCACATGATCGGGGCGGATTACAACCTGGCCCTGGGCATCAACTTCGACTACACCTCCCTGGTGTTCGCCAATCGAATCCTGGAGGATCTCATGAACGCCCAGTCGGATCTGCGCTCCGCCCTGTGGCAGCCGGGGGACGCCAAGCAGCTGGGCGACCTGTTCGACCAGTGCGCGGCCGCCCTGGGCAAGCCCGCCGACGCCCTCACCAAAACGGACCGGCTCCGGCTCGTCGGCCTGCTGCGCCAGCGCAACGCCTTTTCCTACCGCAAGTCGGTGCCCTACGTGGCGGGACGGCTGGGGGTATCCCGGTACACCGTCTACAAGTACCTGGACGAGGTGGCGGAGGAGGACGGGGAATAACCGCCCGTTTTCCCTTGTAATTGACAGGGAAATGGGGTAGAATGGACAAGCCTGAGAAACACCGGGAGGGAACGGACCGGCCGGCGCTGGACGCGTGCCGCCGGCACACAGCGCCCCTCCCCGCAACGGAGGAATTTACATATGACAAGAGAACAGATTGAAGCCTATTTCGCGGACAAGGAACAGCTGCTGGTGGACGCGGTGAGCCGCCTGGTGGCTATAGACAGCGTGGAGGGCAAGCCCGCCCCCGGCGCCCCCTTCGGCCCCGGCCCCGCCGCCGCCCTGGACGAGGCGCTGGCCATCGCCAGGGAGTGGGGCCTCACCGCCGAGAACCATGAGGGCTACGTGGGCACCGCCGATCTGAACGGCAATGAGGACGCCCTTCACATCCTGGGCCACCTGGACGTGGTGGCCCCCGGCGAGGGCTGGACGGTGACCCCGCCCTACTCCCCCAAGCTGGTGGACGGCCTGCTGTACGGCCGGGGCACAGACGACGACAAGGGCCCCGTAGCGGCCTCCCTGCTGGCCATGAAGGCGGTGAAGGATCTGGGTGTGCCCCTTTCCAAGAACTGCAAGGTGATCATGGGCACCAATGAGGAGAGCGGCTCCGGCGACATCGCCTGGTACTTCGCCCGCCACCCCTTTGCCCCCGCCACCTTCTCCCCCGACGCGGGCTTCCCCGTGATCAATACCGAGAAGGGCGGCTTCCGCCCCACCTTCACCAAGAGCTGGCCCGCCCAGACGGAGCTGCCCCGGGTGGCGTGGCTCCACGGCGGCATCCGGAGCAACATCCTGCCCGGGGAGGCGTCCGCGGGCGTGGAAGGGCTGACCATGTACGACATCCAGCCTGTGGCCCGGAACATCACCGCCCGCACCGGCATCAAGTTCACGTTTGCCCATGAGAACGGCGCCACCGTCATCAAGGCCAAGGGGGAGAATTCCCATGCCGCCCACCCCGAGGGGGGCAATAACGCCATTACGGGGCTGATTTCCCTGCTGTGCGCCCTGCCTCTGGCGGAGGGCGGGTGCAGACAGGCGCTGGGCGACCTGAACGCCCTGCTTCCCCACGGGGACTGCGAGGGCCGGGCTCTGGGCATCGCCCAGGAAGAACCCATCGCCGGGCGCCTCACCGTGGCCTTCTCCCTGCTGGAGATCACCGGGACGGGGCTGAAGGGCTTCTTCGACAGCCGCGCCCCCCTGTGCGCCACCGAGGAGAACTGCCTCAATGTGGCCAAGGCCGCTTTTGAGGCCAGGGGCTTCGCCTTCAAGGCTGTCCAGGGCAAGCCCCATCACGTCCCCGCCGACAGCCCGTTCATCCGCACCCTGCTGAAGCGGTACGAGGAGTACACCGGCCTGCGGGGGGAGTGCCTGTCCACCGGCGGCGGCACCTACGTCCATGACATCCCCGGCGGCGTGGCCTTCGGCTGCACCCTGCCCGGGTTTGACACCCACCTCCACGGCGCGGACGAGCGGGTGCGGGTCAGCGATTTGATGCTGTCCGCCAAGCTGTTTGCCCATATTATTGTAGATCTGTGCGAATAATAAAAACCGCCGGCAGGGATTTGGCCCGCCGGCGGTTTTGTTTTGCCTGAAAGGACGGCTTTCCCTGGGATCCAGCGGTTCCCGATGTGAAAATAATTTTCTCGTACGAAAATAAAAGAAAACTTTTTGCGATCTCCGTTGACATATCCCCATTTATATTATATAATTTTCACCATGATTAACT
Source organism: uncultured Oscillospiraceae bacterium (assembly GCA_910579595.1). Lineage (GTDB taxonomy): Bacteria > Bacillota > Clostridia > Oscillospirales > Oscillospiraceae > Enterenecus. The sequence continues at coordinate 103 of CAJTVM010000036.1, read as the reverse complement.
ATATTTTTGCCGAAAATTAGTGAGTTGTATCTGGCGGCAGATAAAAAATATAAGAACCTGTATTCACAGCCGAAACCGCCGGATGGGCAAGGGATTTTCCCGT
>CAJTVM010000035.1 GCA_910579595.1 uncultured Oscillospiraceae bacterium | reverse complement strand
GCTTCATCGACTTCGCCGGGTCCGCCGTCATCCACATGGTGGGGGGCATCTCCGGACTGATCGGGGCTATCCTGCTAGGAGCCCGTATCGGGAAGTATGACGAGAAGGGCAATTCTCGGGCCATCCTGGGCCACAACATCCCCTTAGCGGCCATGGGCACCTTCATCCTGTGGTTCTGCTGGTACGGCTTCAACGGAGCGGCAGCCTCCAATACCGCTCAGCTGGCCCAGATTTTGGGCAACACCACCATTGCCCCGGCGGTAGCCACCGTGGTTTGTATGCTGTTCACCTGGGTCAAGAACAGCAAGCCTGACGTGGGTATGTGTCTCAACGCTCCCCTGGCCGGCCTGGTGGGTATCACCGCCGGCTGCGCCAACCTGGACGCCCTGGGCTCTGCCATCGTGGGCGTGGTCACCGGTATTCTGGTAGTGGTTGTCGTGGAGACCGTTGACACCAAGCTCCGTATCGACGATCCGGTGGGCGCGGTGGCCGTCCACGGCAGCTGCGGTTTGACTGGCACCATCCTCACCGGCCTGCTGGCTACCGACGGCGGGCTGCTCTACGGCGGCGGCTTCTATCAGCTGGGAGTCCAATGCCTGGGCGTGCTGGCCATCGCGGCCTATACCGTGGTCACCATGACCATCGTATTCAACATCATCAAGGTGACGAACGGCCTGCGGGTGTCCGCCGAAGAGGAGATTTCCGGCCTGGATTCCACCGAGCACGGCTTGCCCTCCGCCTATGCGGACTTCATGCCCTCCACCACCCTCACCGCCATGCCCGGGGCCAACGCCTTCCCTGAGCCTATGGCCGCCAAGAGCGGAAAAAGCGTGGACGAGGCGGTGCCCGTCCAGATGGTTACCGGCAGTATGCCCGCCTCTGACGTGAAGCTGTCCAAGGTCACCATCCTGTGCAATCAGGCCAAATTCGAGCAGCTCAAGTCCGCCATGAACGACATCGGCGTCACCGGTATGACCGTCACCCAGGTGCTGGGCTGCGGCGTACAGAAGGGCCGTACCGAGTACTACCGCGGCGTGCCCCTGTCCATGAACCTGCTGCCCAAGCTCCAGGTGGACATGGTGGTGTCCAAGGTGCCCGTGCCCCAGGTGGTGGACACCGCCCGGAAGGCCCTGTACACCGGCCATATTGGGGACGGCAAAATCTTCGTCTATGGCGTGGAACAGGCGGTGAAGGTCCGCACCGGCGAAACCGGCTATGATGCCCTCCAGGGAGAGGAATAACCGAATAAAATTTTGTACCACCCTGCCTGAAGATGGACGGGGTGGTACAAGCCATTGATTGGAGGAATTAGTCATGGCAATCCACGAGGAGTGCGGCGTATTCGGCGTCTATGATCCGGCGGGGGACTGTGCCCGAACCGCCTATTACGGGCTGTACGCCCTCCAGCACCGAGGGCAGGAGGCCTGTGGCATCGCCGCTATCAACGATAGGGAGCTGTCTTTCCACAAGGATGTGGGTTTGGTGGGGGAGGTGTTCCACGAGGGAATCTTGGACGAGTTGAACGGGACCATGGCGGTGGGTCATGTGCGCTATTCTACCACCGGCGGCGTCCGCCGGGAAAACGCCCAGCCCCTGACGCTGAACTATGTCAAAGGCACCCTGGCCTTAGCCCACAACGGCAACCTGCCCCACGCGGATGAGCTGCGCACCAGGTTTGAATATCAGGGGGCCATCTTCCAGACCACCAGCGATTCCGAGCTGATCGCCTATGCTATTGCCCAGGCCCGGCTGCGCTGCCCATCGGTGGAGGAGGCGCTGCAAAAAGCGCTGTCGGGGCTGCGGGGGGCCTGGTCCCTCATCGTCATGTCTCCCCGGAAGCTGGTGGCCACCCGGGATCCCTGGGGCTTCCGGCCCCTGTGCATGGGACGAAGGGGGGAGGCGGTGATGTTCGCCTCGGAGAGCTGCGCGCTGGACGCGGTGGGGGCCAGGTTTGAGCGGGAGCTTGGTCCCGGCGAGATCGTGGCGGTGGAGGACGGCCAAGTACGTGTTGTCCAAAAGCCCGTATCCCGGGGGAACCTGTGCATATTCGAATACATCTATTTCGCCCGGTCCGATTCTATCATCTGCGGCCAGTCTATCCACGAGGCCCGGCGGCGGGCAGGGCGCTTCCTGGCCCGGGAATATCCCGTGGAGGCAGACGTGACGGTTGGCGTGCCGGACTCCGGGTTGGACGCCGCCCTGGGTTATGCGGAGGCATCCGGCATCCCCTATGGGGTGGGGCTGGTGAAAAACCGCTATATTGGACGCACTTTTATCACCCCCGGCCAGGATCACCGGGAGCAGGCCGTGCGTATCAAGCTGGGGGCGCTGCGAAGCTGCGTAGAGGGGAAGCGGGTGGTGCTGGTGGATGATTCCATCGTCCGGGGCACCACCTCCCGGCAGATCGTGTCCCTGCTGCGGGAGGCGGGGGCTAAGGAGGTCCATCTGCGCTCCTCTGCGCCGCCATTTATCGCCCCCTGCTATTTTGGCACCGACATCCCAAACAAAGACGAGTTGATTGCCTGTCGGTATTCGGTGGAGGGGATCAGGGCGCAGACCGGTGCGGACAGCCTGGGGTTTTTGAGCCTGGACGCGCTGAAGCACATCATCCCGGATGCTGCCTGTGGCTTCTGTGACGGGTGTTTTACCGGAAAGTATCCCCTGGCCCTGTGACCCGACAAATAAAAAAGCCCCGCGGCCTTGACAAGACCAGGGGCGGAAAAGAGGAGACATATGTGTTCGATCATCGGTTATTGCGGCCCTGTGGCCGATTTTGACGCCTTTCAGACGGGCTTTGCCCGTACCGTCAGCCGCGGCCCGGACGACAGCCGGGTGCTCCGGGCCGGGGACGGCCTGCTGGGCTTCCACCGGCTGTCCATTATGGGCCTCACCCCCGAGGGGATGCAGCCTTTTGAGCGGGATGGCAGCTATTGCGTGTGCAATGGCGAGATCTACGGCTTTGAGCGGCTGAAACGGGAGCTGGAGGGGAAGGGCTGCGCCTTCCGCAGCGCGTCCGACTGCGAGATCCTGCTCCCCTTGTACCGGGAGTACGGCACAGACCTGTTCGCCATGCTTGACGCGGAATTTGCCTGCGTCATCTACGACGGCAGAACGGGGGAGTTTATCGCGGCCCGGGACCCCATCGGCATCCGGCCCCTGTACTACGGATACGACCGCAACGGGGTCATCGTCTTTGCCAGCGAGCCCAAAAATCTGGTAAATCTTGTGGAGAGCATCGCCCCCTTCCCGCCGGGGCACTACTACCAAAACGGTGAATTCGTGTGCTACCGGGAGATTGCCCGAGTGGAGCACGTCTGCCGGGACAGCTTGGGGACCATCTGTACCCACATCCGGGACAAGCTCATCGCCGGGGTGGAAAAACGGCTGGTGGCCGACGCCAAAGTGGGATTCCTGCTGTCCGGCGGTCTGGATTCCTCCCTGGTGTGCGCCATTGCCGCCAAACGGAGCCACGCCCCCATCCGCACCTTTGCCATCGGCATGGACGCAGACGCCATTGATCTGAAGTACGCCCGACAGGTGGCGGATCACATCGGCAGCGACCACACCGAGGTCATCATCACCCGGCAGGACGTGCTGGACAGCCTGGAAACGGTGGTGGAGCTGTTGGGCACCTATGATATCACCACCATCCGGGCCAGCGTGGGGATGTATCTGGTGTGCAAAGCCATCCATGAACGGACCGACATCCGGGTACTCCTCACCGGCGAGATCTCCGACGAGCTGTTCGGCTATAAATACACCGATTTTGTCCCCTCTGCCCAGGCGTTCCAGGCGGAAGCGGAAAAACGGGTCCGGGAGCTGCATATGTACGACGTGCTCCGGGCCGATCGGTGCATCTCGGTGAACTCCCTGGAGGCGCGGGTGCCCTTCGGCGATCTGGATTTTGTGGAGTACGTCATGTCCATAGACCCGGAGCGAAAGCTGAACCGGTACGGCAAGGGCAAATACCTGCTGCGCCGTGCTTTCGAGGGGGACTGGCTTCCCGAAGGCATCCTGTGGCGGGAGAAGGCGGCTTTCTCCGACGCGGTGGGCCATTCTCTGGTGGACGACCTGAAGGAGTACGCCGGGGAGCTCTACTCCGACCGGGAATTCGAAACACGGCGGGAGCAGTATGATCATGCCCGGCCCTTTACCAAGGAATCTTTGCTCTACCGGGAGCTGTTCGAGAAATATTATCCCGGCCAGAGCCGCATGGTGGCCGGGTTCTGGATGCCCAACCGGGATTGGGAGGGCTGCAACGTGGACGATCCCTCCGCACGGGTGCTGGCCAATTACGGGGGGAGCGGAGTATGACAAAATATATTTTTGTGACCGGCGGCGTGGTGTCCGGCCTGGGCAAGGGCATCACCGCCGCGTCCTTGGGACGCTTGCTGAAGCAGCGGGGCCTGCGGGTGCGGGTACAGAAACTGGACCCGTACCTCAACGTGGATCCCGGCACCATGTCCCCCTATCAGCACGGGGAGGTGTTCGTCACCGACGACGGGGCGGAGACTGACCTGGATCTGGGACACTATGAGCGGTTCATCGACGAAAGCCTCACCTTCAACTCCTCGGTGTCCGCCGGGAAAATCTACTGGAATGTCCTCAACCGGGAGCGGGCGGGGGACTACCTGGGCGCCACTGTCCAGATTATCCCCCACATCACCGACGAGATCAAACGCCACATCTATTCCCTGGAGGGGGAGAATGTGGATGTGGCCATTGTGGAGATTGGCGGTACCGTGGGCGACATTGAGAGCCAGCCGTTTTTGGAGGCCATCCGGCAGGTGGCTGCCGAGCGGGGGCGAAACAACGTGATGTTCCTCCATGTTTCCCTGATCGTGTCCATCCCCGGCTCCGGGGAGCTGAAGTCCAAACCCACCCAGCACTCGGCCAAGGAGCTGTTATCGCTGGGAATCCAGCCGGACGTTATCGTATGCCGCAGCGATTCCCCCATTCCCAAGGAAATCCTGGACAAGATCTCCCTGTTCTGCAACATCCCGGCGGATCACGCCATCCCCAATCTGACGGCGGACATTTTGTATGAGGTGCCGCTGATGCTGGAGCGGGAGGGGTTGGCTGACGTGGTGGTGCGGCGGCTGGGGCTGATTTGCCATATGCCCGACCTGACCGAGTGGGCCACCATGATCCACAGGGCCAAGCACCCCAAGGGGACAGTGACCATCGCTCTGGTGGGCAAGTATGTGGCCCTCCACGATGCCTATCTGTCGGTGGTGGAGGCGCTGACCCACGGCGGCATTGAGAACGACGTGTCGGTAAACATCCGCTGGGTGAACTCGGAGGAGGCTGCACCTGAGACGGTGGACACACTGCTGGACGGGGCCCAGGGCATCCTGGTGCCCGGCGGCTTTGGCAGCCGGGGGATCGAGGGCAAGATCGAGGCCATCCGGTACGCCAGGGAGAACAGGGTGCCGTTTTTGGGCATCTGCCTGGGGATGCAGCTGGCGGTGGTGGAGTACGCCCGGAACGTGTGCGGCTTGGCGGGGGCCCACTCCGCCGAGCTGAACCCGGGCACGCCCTATCCCGTCATCGACCTGATGCCCGGCCAGGTGGGGGTGACGGCCAAGGGCGGCACCATGCGGCTGGGGAGCTATCCCTGCCGTCTAATGGAGGGTTCCCTGGCGGCGTCGGTGTACGGCGCAACGGAGATCAACGAGCGCCACCGACACCGCTACGAGTTCAATAATGACTACCGGGAGGCGCTGACCCGCGCGGGACTGTCGCTGTCCGGCCTGTCCCCCGACGGGCGGCTGGTGGAGGTGGTGGAGCTGCCGGGGCACCCGTGGTTTGTGGCGGGGCAGTTCCACCCGGAGCTGAAATCCCGGCCCAACCGGGCGCACCCGCTGTTCCGGGGATTGATCGCCGCGGCGGTGGAGCGAAAGCTCCAGATAAATTCTGGAATAAGATGATTGGAGAGGATATCATGGAAAAACAGACACTGCTCTATGAGGGAAAGGCGAAAAAGGTCTACACCACCCAGGACCCGGAGCTGCTTATCGTATCCTACAAGGACGATGCCACCGCCTTCAACGGACTGAAAAAGGGGACCATCCAGGGGAAAGGCGTCATCAACAACCAGATGAGCAACCTGCTGATGGCGCGGCTGGAGAGGCAGGGGGTGCCCACCCACCTTGTCCGGGAGCTGAGTCCCCGGGATACGCTGGTAAGGCGGGTATCCATCGTGCCCCTGGAGGTCATTGTGCGCAATTTGGCCGCGGGATCCTTCTCTAAGCGGTACGGCGTGGAGGAGGGGACGGCTTTTGAGGTGCCGGCGCTGGAGCTCTCCTATAAAAATGATGAATTGGGCGACCCGCTGCTCAACGATGACCATGCGGTGGCGCTGAAGCTGGCCACCCGGGAGGAACTGGCCGCCATCCGGACCTATACGCTCCAGATCGACCGGATGCTCCAAAAGATTTGGGCGTCCTGCGGTGTCATCCTGGTGGACTTCAAGGTGGAATTTGGCCGCTTGCCCGATGGGACCATCGTGTTAGCGGATGAGATCAGCCCCGATACCTGCCGGCTCTGGGACGCCCAGACCCGGGAGAAGCTGGACAAGGACCGCTTCCGCCGGGACATGGGCGGCGTGGAAGAGGCTTATTGCCAAGTGATGGAACGGCTGAGGAACAGTTTGTAAAACTGATTTTTAGTAGACCACGCTGCCGCTCTGCTGGCTGTCTACAACGGAAAACGGCGCGGCGGAACGGCGGCGACCATGCGCTGCGCACAGAAGGTGGGCCGGGTGACTGTGGTGATTCACCCCATTACCCGGCTGATCTCCCATAGTGATATTGTGCCGGAACCGGCACACTCCTGACGGGGCGCAGCTGCGCCCCGTTTTTCCTGCGCGGATGTGCGGGAACGAGCGACTGAAGGGAGCGGAAAAGCCACGCCATCAGGCGTGTTCGACTGGACGCTCTGCGGCCAGTCCGGGGCTTGGGGGAACCCCAACAACAATAAGCAGGGCATCGGAATATCGAAAACGATATTCCGATGCCCTGCTTGCCGATTCACGACTTTTCAGAAATTTCCGATGTGTTTGAGATAGATGCAAATTGCATAAGCAATTAGACCCCAAGCGTATAACGTTCCCCCTCAAATTCCACCACTTTATGGGTTTGGGAGGACTCCATGGCGGCCTCCATCAGCCGCATCACCCGCAGGGCCTGCTCGTTGGTGACGATCTGGGGGGCCTTGCCATCGATGGCGTCTACCAGGTTCATATACAGCTCGTTGTTGTCAAAGTCCACCTCCGGCAAGGGCAGGGTCTGGGTGGAGCCGTCCCCACGGGGGGCCATGGTCTTGGTCAGGCCCGCGCCCGCCAGGATGGGCTTGGCATCCTTGTCCTCCCAGGAGCTCAGCCGCACCAGGCGGCCCTCGCACTCCCAGTTGTCAATGACGGCGGTGCCGTCCCGCCCCGCCACCAGCCACAGCGGCAGGGACGCGAAGTGGCAGGTGCCCACCTCCATCACGGCGGTGAGGCCGCTCTCAAAGGTCAGGTGCATTTTGAACCCGTCGTCCACCTCGTCGTTGGTGACATGGGTCAGATCGCAGAACACGTACTTTACCTTTTCCGGCACCATGGCCAGTAGCCGGTCCAGCAGATGGACGCCCCAGTCCAGCATCATCCCGCCGCCGTACTGGGCGTGGGCCCGCCAGTCGCCGGGGATGCCCCGGGAGCCCTGGACGCGGCACTCGATGTTGAATACCTCACCCACCAGCTTCTCGTCGTAAATTTTCTTCACAATACGGTAATCCTTGTCCCAGCGGCGGTTCTGCCGGGGGTAGAAGATTTTGCCCGTCTCTTTTGCAGCCGCCATCACCTCGGCCAGCTCGTCCCCGCTCATCATCACCGGCTTCTCGCACAAAACGTGCTTGCCGGAGCGCAGCGCGGCGATGGCCTCCTCCTTGTGGAGATGGTTAGGGGTGGCGATGAGCACGATGTCCACGGCGGGGTCGGCCAGGATCTCGTCGTAGCTGTTGTAAACGTGGTAGCCCCGCTCCCGGGCCCAATTGCAGCAGGCGGGGTCGATGTCGTAGATGCCGCTGAGCTTGAGCACCTTGTCCACATCGGAGTCGGCGGGGGACAGCTTGCCCTCGTACTGGCCGGGGATACCCGCCCAGACGGCGTTGCCGGTGCCGGTGGCGATGGCGTTGGCATGACCTTTGCCCATGCCGCCGCAGCCTAAAAGCGCAATGTTTTTCATGCCGTTTCCCTCCGTATCAGATCACAAACTGTTCCATGTACTTCCGGCTCAGGACGATGGACTCCACAATGCGCTCCCGGGAACCCTCGAACGCCTTGTCCTCCACCTCCACGCACACCGGGCCGTTATAGCCGATGTCCGTCAGGGCGGAGATGTATTTGCCCCAGTCCACGTCACCTAAACCGGGCAGCTTGGGACTCATGAAGTCCAGAGGATAGCCCATGATGCCCACCTGGTCCAGTTTGTCCCGGTAGAGCTTGATGTCCTTGACGTGGACGTGGAAAATCCTGTCCTTGAACTGCTCAATGGGCTTGATGTAGTCGATCATCTGCCAGATAAAGTGGCTGGGATCGTAGTTGATGCCAAGATTGTCGTAGGGCAGCGCGTCGAACACCTTCTGCCAGTTGGCGGGGGAGGTGAACAGGTTTTGCCCGCCGGGCCACTGGTCCGGACCGAACAGCATGGGGCAGTTCTCGATGGCCACCTTCACGCCCTTCTCCTTGGCGCAGTCCAGGATGGGGGGCCATACCTTCTTCACCAGCTCCAGGTTCTCCTCCACGGTTTTGGACTGGTCCCGTCCGATGAAGGTGGTGACCATATTCACCCCCAACAGGGCGCTCATCTCAATGACGTGGTACAGGTGCTCCACCGCGGCGGGGCCCTTCTCCGGGTCCAGGGGGTTGGGGTAGAAGGCCAGAGAGCTGATGGTGAGGCCGTATTTCTCAAACATCCCCTTCACCTGGGCGATGTACTCCGGGGCGGTATTGCACACATCGATGTGGCTCACCCCGGCGTAGCGGCGCTCTGCCTTACCCGCGGGCCAGCAGGCCACCTCCACACAGGAGTACCCGGCGGCGCTGGCCTCCTTCAGCATCCCCTCCAGGTCCCAGCCCTCTAAAATGGCGGATACAAGTCCTAATTTCATGATTGTTTACTCCCTTCTTTAAAATGTCTTGGATTGCTGCCATAGCCTGCATTGCTGTGCAGAGATGGTGAGGCGGCAAAAGCATACTCTATTTTGCCATACCTTAGTACCTGTATTCACAACCTCAATCCACCGTTTGGCCGGGTCTTTTCCCGCCATGCCGCGTTAAATTTTCTTGAAATAAACACAATGATTCCTGCGAAAATTTGCCTTGCCTGACGGGAAAATCCCTCGCCCATCCGCCGGTTTCGGCTGTGAATACAGGTTCTTAATAGCTGTTATCATTTATTATAAAGTTTGATCATCGCATCAGACAATGCCAGGGGCTGATTGTGCCGTTCAAAAGCTGAAGATTTTTTGCAGAAATCTGAAAAATGCACTTAAAATTTTCTATTTAGTGGAAATAAAGGCCATATTTTAAAAAATGAAATAGAAACCTGTACTTTGAAATTATCATTCAGAGGCTGTTGTGGACTTTGCCCAAAAACACGTTACAATGAAATTGGCTTTTGTGTAATAGCCCACACACAAACGGGGGAACAGAAGCGAAAAACTTGGGAAGAAAGAAGATGAGATTTGAATGAAATACTGTGTTTGCACGGATGCCGTTTTCATGGGCAAGGGATCCATTGTGGACGCAATGGATCAGGTAAAAAAGGCGGGTTACCAGGCCATCGAATTCTGGACCTGGTGGGATAAGGACATGGATGCAGTGGCAAACGCACAGCAGCGGCTGGGCCTGGAGGTGGCCACCTTCTGCACCAAATTTGTAAACCCTGGTGACCCTGGCCTCCAGGCCGATTATCTGGCTGGGTTGAAGGAGAGTGCCGCAGTGGCTAAGCGATTGGGCTGTTCCACTCTCATCGCCCAGGCGGGCTGGGAATTTGAGAGTTTTCCCAAGGAGATCACCCGCAAACAGCACCGGGCCGCCCTGCTGGACACCATGCGCCGCGCTGCGGAGTTCGTGGAGAAGGAGGGAATCACCCTAGTCATCGAACCGTTGAACACCAAGGTCAACCATCCGGGCTACCACCTGTCCACCTCGGAAGATTCCTTTGATCTAATTGACCGCATCGGCAGCAAACAGGTCAAGATCCTGTTCGACATCTACCACCAGCAAATCACGGAGGGAGACCTGATTCGGAATATCACGGAGAACATCGACAAAATCGGCCACTTCCATGCCGCCGGCAATCCTGGCCGCAACGAGATTACCAAGGGCGAGATCGCTTACCGCCATGTGTTTGAGGCCATTAAAGCCCTGGGTTATGACCGCTATGTGGGTTTGGAATACATGGTAGACTGCGATCCGCTTCCCGGCCTGATTGAGGCCCGGGAAACGGTGCTCGTGTAACGTATGATATTGCTAAAACAACAAAATATTAAGGAGAGATCATTATGAAAAACAGCAAGGAAATTTTGAATGTTGCACTTGTCGGCTGCGGCTGGATCGGCGAGGACAAGCACGTCCCCTCCATTCTGGCAACTCCCGATGTGCGCCTGGTGGCCCTGTGTGACGTGGAAGTTGCCAAGGCCCAGCGCTTTGTGGAACTGTTTGGTCTGAAAGACGTGGTGGTGTACAGCGATTATAAAGAGATGCTGAAGGATCAGAGTATCGACATTGTCCATATTGCGGTACCCAACCCCCTGCATTGCCAGCTTACCTGTGATGCTCTGGAGGCGGGCAAAAACGTGTTGTGTGAAAAGCCAATGGCCACCACCAAGGCGGAGTGCGAGAAGATGATCGAGACTGCCAAGCGCATGGATCGAAAGCTCACTATTGGCTATCAGTGGCGTTACCGTCCGGAGGCCCTCAAGGTCAAGGAGATCTGCGAGAGCGGCCGCTTGGGGGATATTTATTATGCCAAGGCCAATGCCACTCGCTACTGTGGCGTACCCGCCTGGGGGCAGTACCTCAATGGCGGAAACGGCGGCGGTGTGTATATCGATGGTGTGCCCCATGCGTTGGATCTCACCCTGTGGGCCATGGACAACTATGAGCCCGTCAGCGTAAAAGCCAACCTCTACGACAAGATGAAAAACCATCCTGAGGGTTGCATCTGGGGTGGCTGGGAACAGGACGAGTTCAAGGTGGAGGATAGCGGTTTTGCCGTGGTCACCATGAAGAACGGTGCCACCATCTATATTGAGGCTTCCTGGCGGCTGAATATGCTGGGCGAGGACATGAAAACCACCCTGTGCGGCACTGATGGCGGCCTAGACATGGCGGGTGAACACCAGGTTCGTCTGAACGGCATCGCCTACGGCAAGCCTTACGTGACGGCGCTGGATACCAGCGACCCCATGCCCCCCTTCTCCATCAAGGCCATGGCCCCTGGCTTGGCCGAGGTGCGCCATTTTGTGGATGCCGTTCGCAACGATACTGAGGTGTTTATCAAGCCTGAGCAGGCCATGGTGGTCACTCAGATCATTGAGGGTGTCTACGAATCTGCCAAAACCGGCAAAGAGGTCTTTTTCTAAGCGGTGGGCAGCATGAAAACAATTCAGGAAATGGCGGCGCTGACACCAGAGCAGCGCAAAGCGCCCTACGCGGCCTTTTACGACCGCCCCGCCCCGGTCATACCCCCGGAATGTTTGCAAATCATCGAACATGGCAGCGATATGGACCCTGCGGACGCCATCACGGATCTCAATATCAGCGCCATGCTCCACCCGGATCGGATCAAGGTAGAAAACGGCTACTGCATCCTGCCAGATGGAACCGGATATGTTGCGGCGCGCCATGTAATGCCCGGCGTTACCTTTGATATGTACAAATTCTGGCTGGGCTGGTGGAAGGCGGAGGATCACGACACCCGTTATAAAATATGGTGCCCCGGTAAGCACACCGCGGCTTTCTATACGTACACTTCCGAGGAGATCGGGGGCAAGCTGGAGGAGATCTACTTCGGTAACAGCATTACCCATGATCCCCGGCTGATTAGTTTGGATCCGGATGAGATGTCCCGCTCTGTCTGTGTAATGGCTGATGGCGGAAATGCCATGTCTAAAACTTACGGAGCCCCGCCGGAGGAGCCGCCGATGTGCGGGGTGGTTTGCCACTTTATCTATGAGGAGCCAGGTGTGCCTGGTATCACAATGCGCAGCCGGTTCTGGCAGGGCTGTCAGGCGCTGGGAGGACATATTGTACCCCTGCGTGCTCCCGGCCAGCGGGTAGAATTGGAGCGGCTCCACGGCCTGTTCGAGCACAATTGCCTGGAGATGAACGGCCTGGGGGATCTGCTCCCCGGCCTGTATCGCCAGCAGGTGTTAGAATCTGAATAGCACCAATTAAAATTATGACATAGGAGCGAAAGGATTATGGATTTTGTGGCCTACAACGAAATTTTGATCTGTGACAAGCCCATTCGAAACGAGGTGGTAAACGGTGCAGTTACCGGCTATACGTTTGAAATCAAATACCCCTCTTACCGGGGGTGCTGGTTGAGCTGCATTGAGGCACTGGACTTCTTTGTGGATGGGGAACAGCTGGAGCCCACCTCGGTTTATTTCCGGCTCAACGGCAAGGAATTCACTTTAGAGGAGCTTCCCGATCTGAACCGGGAATACTGGTATGTCAATCGTCCCGCTGTGATCCGGATCATCCGCCTGGGCGGCATCCCCGCTGGTGAGCATCAGGTGCGGGTATACATGAAACACCGGGTACCCTACACCGGGTATTTCGGGCAGTACCTCACGCTGGACAGCGACCGCACCAAGACGCTGACGGCAAACTGATTGGAGGGGAAAAAACGATGAACAAGCATGACATTAAAATCGGCGTATCCCTTTACAGCCTGTCCACCCAGTTCATTCATGAGGAACTGGACTTGGAAGGCTGCCTGAAAACGGTACACGACATGGGCTATAAGGGCGTGGAAATCGTGGCTGCCCAGATGGTGCCCGACTACCCCTGCCCCTCCGACGAATGGCTGTATACCTTCCGGGGGCTTCTGGCCAAGTATGAGCTGGAGCCGGTATGCTGGTCCGCTTACATCGACATGGGTGTGCGTTCCGACCGGGACATGACCGAAGCGGAGATTATCCAGTGTACACTGAACGACCTGATTTATGCCAAGAAAGCGGGCTTCCCCATGGTTCGCACCCAGCATGCCATTTCCCCCGCCATTTTCCGGAAAATGATCCCCTACTGCAAGGACCTGGGCGTGAAACTCACGATTGAGATGCACTGGCCTCACCATCCGGACGTGCCTGTCTGGAAGGAATATTTTGAAATCATGAAGAACGAGGGCAAGGGTTATCTGGGTTTTGTGCCTGACTTCTCCATTTTCCAAGCTATGCCGCATGAGCTGTACCTGCGCCAGGCCAGGGACGAGGGTTGCCGTCCGGAAAAGCTGAATGAGATCGTCAAGATCCACGCCGAAGGCGGCGATATGGATCGGGTGAATGCTGGGGATTTCAGTATGGTGGAGAAAGCAGTGGCTGAGGAAATGTTCGGCAAATTTAACCACCCGGCCCGCATTGAACAGTTCCGAGAACTGATTGACTGCGTATTTTACATTCACGGTAAATTCTACTACTTGGATAACGATGCCCATGACCCTTGTATTCCATATGAGGAGATTATCTCCGAATTTGTGAAATACGGCTACAAGGGCTATATTGCATCCGAATTTGAGGGGCACCATTTCTACAGCGATGTGGATTGCGTAGCGCAATTACGGCATTATGTGGCAATGAACCAGGCAATCCTGGATAATCTTTGAAAGCGAGGGATCCCCTATGAAAAAATTGAAAATTGGTATTATCGGCTGCGGCGGTATCGCCAACAACAAGCATATGCCCGCCCTAAAACGGTTGGACAGCAAATGCGAGATGGCCGCGTTCTGTGACGTCATTCCCGAGCGGGCGGAGAAGGCCGCCAAGGAGTTCGGTGCCTCCGGCGCCAAGGTGTACACCAACTATCAGGAGCTGCTGGCGGACAAGGACATCGACGTGGTTCATGTACTCACCCCCAACGTGGCCCACTGCCCCATCACCGTGGCGGCTTTCGAGGCGGGCAAGCACGTGCTGTGCGAGAAGCCCATGGCCCACACCTCCACCGATGCAAAGATGATGCTGGACGCCTGGAAAAAGAGTGGCAAGCAGTTTACCATCGGCTATCAGAACCGGTTCCGCCCCGAGATGCAGATGCTTCACCAGAGCTGTGAGCAGGGCGAACTGGGCGAGATCTACTTTGCCAAGGCTCATGCCATCCGCCGCCGCGCCGTCCCCACCTGGGGCGTGTTTCCCAACAAGGCCCTCCAAGGAGGCGGGCCGCTGATCGACATTGGCACCCACGCCCTGGACCTGACCCTGTGGTGCATGGATAACTATAAACCTGTGTCCGTCACCGGCTCAGTGTTCTACAAGCTGGGGCACCTGGCCCAAGCCGCAGAGGGCAATATGTTCGGCCCCTGGGATCCCGAAACCTATGAGGTGGAGGACTCCGCCTTCGGCATGATCAAGTTTGAGAACGGCGCGGCCATCCATCTGGAGGCCGCCTGGGCTATCAATATGCGGGATTCCCGAGAGGCCTCCACCACCCTGTGCGGCACCAAGGCCGGCGCGGAGGTGTATTCCGGCATGAGCTATCCTCAGGATAAGCTGATCATCAACCGGGGCCATAACGGCCTACTCACTGACGAGGAGATCTGCCCGCCGGGCAACGTGGCTTACTTTGAAGGTGGCCTAGGCGAGGAACCGGGCTACTTAGAGGCGAAACAGTGGCTGGAAGCCATTGAGAACGGTACCCAGCCCTTGGTGAAGCCCGAGCAGGCATTCGCTGTTACCCAGATCCTGGAGGCCATCTACCAGTCTGCCGCCACCGGCAGGGAGATTGTCCTCAGCAAATAAAACACCGCCCCTGGGGCGGTGGGAGGGATATGATGGGTTCGTCACTGTATTGCAAAATTGGCGTACTGGCCCCCTGCATGGCTAATCAGAGCTTTTTCTGCCTGGCCGCCGTTATCGTACAGATTGCCCATGCATTCCCGAAAGCGTAATTATCCTTGGTTCAGCTCATTTTTACCTTGCCCTGCATCATGATCACTGTGGCCTCTTTGGCTGCAGAACGGCTGGCAGGCCGTTTCAGCAAAAAGAGCCTTTTGATGTTGGGGCGGGCCATGACAAATGTTGGGCGGGCTGGCGGGTACTGTGTGCTCCGCCAGCCTGACGGCCCTGCTGGTGTGCAGCGCCGTCATCGGCCTGGGTGTGGGGATCAACCTCACCCTGTCCTATGCCATCATCTGTGACTACTGCACGGGAGACGAGCGGGGCGTCTTGATGGGCTGGAACACCGCATTCGTCTGTATCGGCGGCGTCCTGTGTCCTTCAGAGATCTCAAGAGAAAATACCAGCAGATCAAACAAACACACAGGACTGACCCTGTTTGCTCAATGATTTTTGGCGATTTCCACAATATGTCGGCAACCTTTTCTGTGGGTAATTACATAAAAATCCACTACTTCTCACAAAATATTGTGCAGCATTTAATTTTTGGCGGATGCGCCGCCTCTTATGAAACTGAATGGCGGCTTCTGAACTTGAATATACAACACAGTTCAATTAAAATAGCAATATAGACAAAACCAGTTCAGAAAATCAGCTCCCGATAGGCCAGAGTGATGGCTCCGACGATCGCTTGAGTAGCGAACTGGTCACAGATGGATTGCTTGCCCTCGAAAGAAAATAGATAGTCTGCTTTCCGCAATTCCCGAGCGGATGTCGAGGAGGTTATCACGCAGGTTTTGTTTCCGTTCCGGGCCGCCGCATCCAGCAAAGCCGCGAAATGGGACACCCCAGCAGGGCCATCTGGCGCAATGATGATGGATGAAGTATTATTGGGTAGCTTTTTTGCGTATGACAGTTGGCCAGTCTGATCTAAAATCACGTCACAGCAGATGCCACTGTACATTAAATCGCTCTGAAGGGACAGTTCCATCAGAATAGCCACATAGGGAAATATGGCAACGTGGTTTGATCCCTTCAGACAGGTGGCCAGATCCCGCACGAGGTCAATATCCAGACCCTGCTTCACCTGGCTGATCAGATCCAGTTCGCTGCTAAACAAGTGGTTAATCTGATCCTCCAGACCAAAATAGGATGGGGAGGATACAATGACGTTGTGGAACCGATATTCCCCCAGGCATCGAGTCAGGCTGGACTGGAACGTGGAATAATTCTTATACCCCAGGTTTTTCACGATCCTGCTGATAGTGGACGGAGAGGTAAAGCAAAACTCCGCCAGCTCATTAATACTCATCCTGCTGACATGGTGCATATTTTGCAGGATAATGCGGGTGATGGAATGGAAGGTACTGTCCCTGTCAAAACTGAAGTTATAGTTTACCAGTAAGTTTTCAACAGCGGTCATATTGATCCTCCTTCGTGCACACTGGACAGGTGAGGCGTGTTCATTACGCTAAATATACCATCTTAACCAAATAGAAGCAAGCAAAAAATGATCTGCTTGTTTTTATAAAAAAGAAAGGAAGGAAAAGTCAAATGAAAAAAGTACTTGCTCTTGTGCTGGCCATGTCCATGGCCCTGTCCCTGTTTGCCTGCGGAAGCTCCTCGGAGGGCAAGCCCTCTGACGCGGGCAACGCTGACCCCGCCCAGAGTGCGGATGCCCAGCCCAACGAGAGCGGCAACTCCGGCGACAAAAAGGGCGTCATTGGCTACAACTACTTCGCCGCCGGCGACTATGCGCTGGACACCCTCGCCAACAACACCAAGCGAGTCATTGAGGCCTGCGGGTACGAGGCTATGGGCGTATGCGATAATGGCTCTCTGGATCAGTTGGTTACCGATGTGGAGAACATGATCTCCGCCGGAGTGGACGGCCTGGTGCTGTGGATGCCTAACGATTCCCTCTACCTCAAGGTGGCCCAGCTGTGTGAAAATGCGGGCGTTCCCTTCTGCCTGTCCGATAAGGTACCCACCGACAAATCCATCACTGAGCAGCTGGAGAGTTTCAAGACCTATGTGGGCGGCGTGACCCCCGACAACCATTCTTATGGTGTGCAGATGGGCCAATTCGCCCTGGATCAGGGCTACAAGAGCTGCTTTATTCTGGCCTCCGGTGTGGGCGATGCTTCCGGCACACCCCGTATCGACGGCTTTACTGAGGTCTTTGAGGCCGGCGGCGGCAAGATTCTAGGCACTCAGCACACCGATGACTCCAACCAGGCCGTGACCCAGGCCGAGGATATGTACTTGGCCCACACCGACGCCGACTTCATCATGGCCACCGGCGCCTCCACCTTCGGTACCGCCGGCCTGGAGGCCCTGAAGAAATACAACGACACCCGCATGAAGATCGTCACCGCCGACTTTGATGAGAGCATCCTGGCCTCCATGAAGGAGAGCGACACCGTATCCTTCCTGATTGGCGACTTCCTGGTGTGCGGTTCCTACGCGTCCGTCCTCATGTGCAACTACCTGAACGGAACCCCCATCACCGATCCTGATGGCAGCGCCCCCTACATTGACGTGGTACCCGCGTTCAGCATCCCTGTGGAGCAGCAGGATCTGTTCGCCAAGTACGTCGCAGGGGATTGCATCTACTCCGCCGAGGAGAGCCAGGCTATGATGGGCTTGACCCTTGATCAGTTTGTCAACGATGTCGTCCTCAAGTTTGACAGCCTGGAGAGCCGCCTGCGGGCCAAGTACGAGCAGGGCATTATCAGCGCGGAAGAAATGCAGGCAGCTGGTCTGACCGTCGAGTAAACTAATTGTATCCCATCCTGAGCGGGGGGTGTTGCGGCGTCCGCTGCGGCGCCCCCCGTGTGTAATAGAAAAGATAAGGAGAGGTGAATTCCTGATGGCCGAGACTACCACCGCGGCAACCGCAATAAATGCGGCGCGCAATAAAAAGCTGCGGAATATGGCAATATTCTATGTGTGTTACATTTTGCTGTTCATTCTGGCAAACGTTCTGACCAGAGGCCGTTTCTTTACCAGAGCAAATGTGATGTCAACCATTTCCCATGCGGTTTATCCCGGGCTTGCCGCATTCGGCATGGTGTTTATTTTTACCGGCGGTCTTGTGGATCTGTCCATCGGCGCTACCGTAATCCTGTCGGGCAATGTGGGTGCCTATTTGTGCGCGAAACTGGGGCTGGGTTACCCCGGCCTGATCCTGGGCTGCCTGCTGTGCGCGGCCCTGTGTGAGCTGATTACCGTTACCCTTGGGCTGAAACTGCGCATCCCCTCTTGGATCGCCGGGCTTGGCATGACACTGGTGTACGAGGCTATCATGGGGATTTATTCCTCCTGGATGGCGGAAAGCCAGGGCACCGCCGTCCTCAGGCTGGAAAGCTGCCGGGAATTGGGCCGCATCCCCGGCATGATCATCGTGTGGCTGATTGGCTTTGTGGTGTGCTATTTTCTGTATAACCGAACCACCATTGGCATCAATATCCGGGCTCTGGGTTGCAACCCGGATGTGGCTTCTGCCATGGGCGTCAAAAAGGACCGTTCCTTGATCATCGGCACTATCATCGGCGGGCTGTTCATCGGGGCCGCTGCCATGTGCTACATCAGCTTTAACGGTCACCTGACCGCAGTGACCGGCATGAACTCTGTTTCCCAGATCTTCAAATCCCTGGCTGTGTTCCTGCTGGCCGCTTCCTTTGAGTCCGTAATCGGCGTCCCTGCCGGTGTTCTGTTGGGCTCCCTGTTGATTGCTGGACTGTTCAACTGCCTGACCTTGTTGGGTGTACCCTCTGGCACCGGGCAGGACATCGTCCTGGGCCTGATTGTTATTGGGTGCGGTATCATCTCCAAGCTCAACTTCAAGGGGGTGTCCAAATAATGTCGGAGCCTATCCTGAAAATTGAGAAGCTGAACAAATGGTTTGGCGTCACCCACGCCAACCGGAATATCGACTTCACCCTGGACCGGGGCGAAATCCGCGGCCTGGTCGGTGAAAACGGTTCAGGCAAGTCCACCCTGACCTCCCAGATCTGTGGGATCCAGCAGCCGACTGATGGGAAGATGTACCTTAACGGAGAGGAGTTCGCCCCCGCCAGCCCTCTGGAAGCCAACCGGCGCAAGGTGTCCATGGTGGTGCAGGAGCTGGGCGTACTGGGCACCCTTCCCGGCTCCATCAATATGTTTATGGGGCACACCGAACGCTTTACCAAAGGTGGTATCCTGAATATCCGGGCTATCAACAACGCCGCCGCCGCTGAACTGGACAAGTACGGCTTCCGTGTCCCCTTGGACGTGCTCACCCAGGATCTGTCCATTGAGCAGCGCAAGCTGTTGGAGTTGACCAAGGCGCTGTCTATTGAGCCCGACATCCTGGTGCTGGACGAGATCACCCAGGCGCTGTCCCATGACAATCGGAAAATCCTCTACCAGATTATGAAGGACTTCACCGCCAAGGGGCACTCCATCATCATGATCTCCCATGATCTGGAGGAGACTCTGGAGCTCTGTGACACGATCACTGTCCTGCGCGACGGCGAAGTGATTACTACCCTTCCAAAGGCGGAATATGACCTGGATGGGCTCAAGCGGATGATGATCGGTCGGGAGACCAGCGAGCACTACTTCCGCCTGGATCAGACGGAGAGCCACAGTGACGAGGTGATCCTGTCCGTTGACGGCCTGAGTACCCACCGAATTCATGATGTCACCTTTGATTTGCACAAGGGGGAAATTCTGGGTGTGTGCGGCCTGTCCGACGGCGGCATCCACGACCTTGGGCGGGCGCTGTTTATGAAGGAAAAAGTCCACGCCGGCAGCGTCACGATTCACACTCCGGGCGGCAATTGCGTGGTACGGCATCCTCGTGACATCACCCGTCACGGCGGGGCCTATCTGTCCAAGGATCGGGATTCCGAAGGGTTGATGCTCCAGGCGACTATCGCGCTGAACATCCAGATCCCCTCCTTTTGTAATATCGCGGGCCCGCTGGGGTTCATCAACCAGAAGCGTAAACGGGCGTTGGCGGAGAACGCCAAAAAGGATTTCGAGATCAAATGCGTTAGCGTGGACGCACCGGTGAACAGTATGTCTGGCGGCAATAAGCAGAAGGTAAACCTCAGCCGGTGGCTGGCCCGAGGATTGGATTTTATTATCCTGGACTGCCCCACCCGCGGGGTGGATGTAGGCGTCAAGGCGTACATCTACAATCTGCTGGAGGACGAGGCGAAAAAACGCAACCGGGCGATCCTGCTCATTTCTGACGAGCTGAACGAGGTGATCGGAATGTCTGACCGTCTGGTCATCATGAAAGACGGCGCCGTTTCAGACATTTTGAGCCGGAGCGATGGCTTTGCCGAAGAAAAAATAGTGGAGGCGATGATCTGATGACGAACAGCAAGCGAAAGATCAGCATTAATGCGCTGATGCCTGTGATTATTTTCCTGGTCATTACCCTTGTCGCGTCCATACTCACCCGAGGCAGGGTGTTCGCGCCCAACAACCTGATGAATATCATTAACCAGTCCGTTCCCTACTTCCTGGCAGGCCTGGGGATGATCTTTGTAGTGGCAATCGGCGGAACCGACATCACCTGCGGCTCCATTATTGGTCTGGCGGGTACCGCCAGCGTCTGGGCAGGTCTGACAATCGGCTTTTGGGCCATGTTTCCCGTGGCCATCCTGGTAGGAGGTGCCGTCGGCCTGGTCAACGGCGTGGTGGTTTCCAAATTCAAAGTGCCCTCCTTTATGTGCACGTTGGCCATGTTGTTGGCCATACGGGCGGTGCTGAATTGGTGGCTCCAGTCTACGGTATATATCTGCAACGACGCCATGCGTATGCTGGATCTGCCGGGGATCAAAATTCCTATCCTGATTTTAATGTTTGTTATCTTCAGCTTTGTGTTCCACTATACCCCATTCGGTGAATATATCCGGGCTATCGGCGAAAACGAATTGGCCATTGAGTTTACCGGCATCTCGGTGCGCAATGTAAAGATCATTGCGTATGCCTTATCCGGCCTGCTGGCCGGCGTGGCTGGAATATTTACCGTGGTCCGACTGGGCGGCGCATCCAACACCATGGGCAGCGGCATGGAAATGAAGGTAATGCTATGTATGTTCCTGGCCAGCATCCCCGTACAGGGCGGTTCTGGCACTAAGATCTACAAGCTTGTCATCGGGGTGCTCACCTACTTCATGCTGGACAACAGCCTGACGCTGCTCAGCGGATCCTCCAACATAAACCAGCTTGTGCGAGGAATCGTGCTGATTCTTGCGCTGCTGGCAACCCGCTTGGCCAGTGAGCGCAGCGAAAAGCAGAACATTAAGAAAGCGGCGCTGTCCGAAGCTAACTCATAAGTTACTTGAAACCGAAAGCTATCAGACCGGGAGGGATCAGGCCCCGGAGGCCACCGCCTTCCTCAAAGAACTATTTCTCCCTGGCTCGACAAAGTTAAAACCGATTCCCCACGCTGGCAGGCTGTGAAAACGGCCTGCCGCTTTTTGTTCTCAACAAATCGCAACAGAAGCCCGCCATCGCCTTCGGCGACTACAGCTACTACAGCATCGGCGACCGGGGGACCCGCTCCTTCGCCGAGCTGAAGGAGGCCAAGAAGTATCTCCGGGCAGACCATGACGATGTTATTTTAAAACTTCTTTTCCTGCGGTGATGGTGGGGAAGTAGGGAGAAGTGTGGCTGGCGTAGCCAAACAGACGGTCCGGTTCCCCGGCCTGGTAGGAGGGCTGCCAAAGGTACTGGCCGTTGTTGTCCTTCAGCTTGCGCAGAACGCCAGCGTCTGGTCGTTGGTGAGGAAGGATGCCTTCTTGCGGTAGGGCCGCTTGAGGACGTAGACCGGGTCGATGACCTCATCCGCCGTGATGGAGGCCCCGGCGGTGGTGACGGCGGTCTGCGCTCCGCCGGTCGCGGCCAGCAGGCCCAGGGGCTTGCCGGAGCCGTCCCCATTGAGGAAAGCATCCTCCTCGGCGTTGCCCAGGGCCTTGGCGAACTGGGCGATGATGTAGCTCTCCAGCCCGAAGGCGTTGTCGTAGAGCAGCTCCTCAGTGACCTTCACCGCCACATGGAGCTTGTGGGCGTCCAGGGTGATCTGGGAGAAGGTGGCGTCCCCGCAGGTGAGCGCGCCGCCCTCATCGATCCACACTGCGGCAGGCTTGGTTGCGGCGATGTTGATCTTGTGTCCGCCGCTGGTGGTGATGCGGTGGCCCAGCCTGCGCATGATGTTCTCCTCGGTCAGCCCATCGATGAGCCGGGAGTCGTATTCCTCCGGCACCAGGTAGCCGCCGTTAGCGTCGATGCCCTCCTGGAGAACACCCCTTCGGAACAAAGATATGCAGATATCCTCCTCAGTCAACTCCCAAGAGTGCTTTCTCCCGCCGCCGGGGGTCTTGACCGGCCAGAAACGGCGGTTGCCCGTGGTGTCCCGGAGATAGCCGGACTCTGCGTTGGTGGTACCGAAGAACACGCACTGGCACAGATGGGGCGTGGCCCGTTTGCCGAAGGCGGCGCGGTAGATGTCGTTCTGCCGGGAGAGGAAGGAGCGCAGCGTCTCCACCTCGGCCTTCCGCAGCCCGGCCAGTTCGCCGATCTCCAGAATCCAATATGGGGATGATGACCGGCTCCGACACATTCCGTATCATGGAGAAGATGCCGGGGGAGAAGCTCGCCGGGGTCATGCCCACATCGGCGGCGATCTCCCCCACGCGGGAATTGACCGCATCGAAAACACCTGTGAGGTTGCCCATGATGCCGCTGATAAGAAGCTCTTTGAGCCAGTCTGCTATTGCGTCAAGAATACTGCCAAAATTGATTAGTTTTCTCCCTTCTCCTGCTCCGCTTGCGCCGCGCCTTTGTTCCGGCTCCCATCTGCGCCACTTTCCTTTCCATGAAAAACGCTCCCACCGATTTTTGGCAGAAGCGAGGTTGATGTTTTGAAATTCTAATGGATAACGATGGAAAAATTGCGGCTGTTGTGGTAGACTGGATATATATTGGGGTGATTAGGATGAAAAAAAGACGAAACTCTTTAAATTATAGCGGACGAACAATTGAAATTTTATAACTGGTTTCACGCAAACAAAGTGAGGCCCCATGAAATATTGATAGAAAAATCAGGAGAAAAATGGTGTGTTTCTGCGACCGACGAACGGGCCTGCATTGCTGAAACATCCCGCACTTATTTTGATAATGAAGAAGATGCTCTTGAACGATTTATCAAATTGGCAAGATTGGAGAAAATTTATATCTGCTAACCCTGCCTATCTTGCCACCACTTTACTCCAAACACTATTACTCTTGCGCCGCGCTCCCGTCTGCGCCGTCCTCCTGCGCTGTATAGGCGGTTTTGGCGGCGGGCGGGTTTGGTCATCACGGCTTTGCCAGGACATATTTTTTAGGGGGGAGACGCAATGGAGCGGGGTCTGCAAAAGATAACTCATCACAGTCATCTGGCGGAGTGGAGCCGGCGGGTGGAAGCGTGCCAGAAGAGCGGGCAGCGGATAAGCAAGAGCAGACGCGGAAACGATCCGGGCAATCATCCTGGCGCTGAAGTCATGCTGAGCGATTTCAAATGCAGCTGCCCGGTATACCTGGTCTGCGGATACACGGATCTGCGGTGGGGAAAAGGGTATTGTACGCCGCCTGACGCCTCTGGAATGGCTGATTTAAAAAAGGTCTATACCACTGTTACGGAGGATGAGGCATTGGAAAACCTGATGGCTTTCAAAGAAAAATGGGGGAAACAGTACCCCTTCTGTGTAAAAAGCTGGGAGAATAATTGGGATATTTTAAGCGCCTTTTTCGCATA
This sequence comes from uncultured Oscillospiraceae bacterium, assembly GCA_910579595.1. Classification (GTDB taxonomy): domain Bacteria; phylum Bacillota; class Clostridia; order Oscillospirales; family Oscillospiraceae; genus Enterenecus. The sequence continues at coordinate 2,332 of CAJTVM010000035.1, read as the reverse complement.
TCCTCCCGAGATTTGGCAAATCATATACATGACCAATATCATCGAGGGTCCGAACCGCCAGTTCCGCCAGATTACCAAGAACAAACTCAGCTTTACCAACGACGATTCCCTGTGGAAAATGCTCTACCTGGCCAGCAGGAAAATTGTCGAGCACTGGACCGCCAGATGTCGAAATTGGGACATGGTTTTGGCTCAGCTTCAGATCATGTTCCAGAACCGCCAGACCGCCTGAAACCGGCCCGACCATAGTGTTTCCGGGACGAGAGACGGCATTCACGCTGCGCGTGCATACCGTTCCTCATCCCGGAACACAGGCGGGGAAGTCCGGTTAAGCTGGGCTGTGCCCTGACCGGGCAGCACCTTGATTTGCTTCCGTTTTCTGACCTTCGCTTGTCTGCTTTTACACAACTTTTCTGGAGAACCATTTTTTCGGTTGTTTTATCTGCCGCGTTCGATTTGAATGGCATCCAGAACACTGTACAGCGTCTTGTGCGCGTCGTTGGTTTCCTTCACGGTGTCAAGCCCCGCCTCAGTGGTTGCGTTCACGGGCTCCATAATTGACCGAATCAGCATCCAGTCGAGCATATCCCCGTTGGCATCGTCGATGCTGTAGGAGAGCAGGCGCATACGGGGATCCCACCCAGGCAGCTTGCTAAAATCGGTACAGTAGAGTGTCACACCGCTACTGACAATCGTCCCATTGTATCCGAGCCGTCTGATTTCATCCTCACGCAGAACCCCCCGCTCAACCATATCTTCCAAGAACGCGTCATATTCCTCCTGGGACATATGCTTGGGGTCGTATTTGGACGCAAGCTCGGCGATATCGTCCGTGGTCAGCTCCTTCCGGGGGGCGGGGACCGTGTTCGCGGCCTTTGCGGTGGCTTCGACGGCGGCTTTCGCCCTCATCTCCGCCAGGAACTCCTCGCCGTACCAAGTTTTAGTGAAACATCCCGGCACGGTCGCCGTATGGCCGGATCTGGGAGTGTAGGTTGTGATGCTGTCAGAAATTGGGTTCATAGTTCATCACCTCATCTTGAACTAAAATTTTTTTGCCTGATGTTTTTATAGCTTTTCCTCCGTTCCGTATTACATGAGTTCATTTGGAGACTTGGTAAATTTATCCGACTCGCGGTATCCCAGACGGAGGCCCTGCCGGGGGAATTTTGCTCTGTACCCTGACACTTCCCATCGACATTAAAATGTTCCAATCCAAATTATGACCAATGCTACGCCCATGACAATGCAATACGGGATGGGACCAAATCCCTTATTCTCGTTTTTCTCTAAAAGAGAGTTAATCATTCCTGCTAAAGTAAATGGTATTATGAGCAGGCATATCCATACTATACTGTCCATAATTATCCTCACTTATAGAGTACGGCTGTTAGCGTTGTTTTGCAAGAGATTCCCTGGGACCCTATGCCAGAGACAGATACGCCCCACGGGAAGGAAATGGATATTTGAGGATTTGGCCCAGTAACCAGAACAACATTTTTAAAACAACTTGTATTCGTTAAATCAATAGTCGTTTGAGTTAAGCCATCCGTATTTCGAACTGTAACTGGTAAGGTAATGGATACACCACTTGGATCCGTGTTATGAGTTTGCTGTGACTGTTCATCTAACAATAGGGCACACGATTCTGTAACATACAAAACAATGTTATATTTTTCCTCTGTTAAAGTTGGCAACGCATTTTCTTCATAGGTATACATGGCAAAGGCCGGTGTAACAAGTAAAAAAATGAAGGTGGATAGCAAAACACGGGATAGTAATGTTTTTATTTTTCGGCTCATAGATAGCTCCTTTCCCAATCAATAGTTTAAAATGAATTCAAAATTTGATTTTGGTTTTCTGTTTGCATCGTCCGACTCGTCAGTTGCTGTGTACTCGTCCCCGCCGCATCCTTCACATAGATCATCGCCACAGTGCGGTACTCCACCCCGGTAAAGAGTGGCGTATATGTCAGTGTGGCGCTGTGCTGAAATTTGTCTTTTGCTTGAATCTCCGGGGCATTGTTGGTTGTGAACGTATATTCCGTTACCCATCCGAAAATGGTATTGCGCTGGATCTCCACGCTACTGGCTCCGATTACCTCCATTTTCCCAGTGCCCTGGACGGAAAAGTATACGCTGAGATCACCATTGCTCTTTGGGGAAAGAGATACTGCACTGCGATAGATTCGGTCACTTGCCCGTGTTTCCGCTGCATAGACAGGGATGCTGCACAGCATTGTCATGCACAGCAGTACAAGCAAAATGCGGACAGGCTGCTTTTTCTTCACAAAAACTCTCCTTTCACTCAAACATGGATTCTACAACTTGCCACA
>CAJTVM010000034.1 GCA_910579595.1 uncultured Oscillospiraceae bacterium | reverse complement strand
CAGGTGCGCCCGTAAGAGCACCCCATCTGGTGCTCGTGGGCTATACGAATACTGCCTTTAGCAAGCAGCAGATAAAAGTATTATGCGGTAAATAGTGCCGCAATCTGTCATCTCCCGCCTTATCCGAAAAGGGAAACCTGACGGGGAGTGTAGCATGGCGGAGCGTGCGGAAGGTCTGAGCTTCACAGGCTTTCGCGCAGAAGAGATGAAACATGGTGTATGAGGATGAAAACTACACTGTCTAAATGGCAGCCGGAGGTTGGGTATAGTGAAGCCCTCTGCGTATGGGAGCTAAACTCGCAGGTGCGGTGGCACAGTTATTTCTTGAGTGTAGCTGTGCGGAATACTCACCGCAAACCAAGCCGCAGGAAAGCGGAAAACGGCGAAAACCACATCCGACAACACCATATGCTTATTTGTATAGCGCTAAACGGGGATTACTCTAAAGCGGAGCGCCGCCCATTTGCGGCTATGAGTGCTATGAGAAAAGTGACTCTGAAAATCCGCCAAGGTAACAGAGTTTCCGTAGTAGTCAGAGGATGGGAAAGCCATCCACACGGCGAAGGGAAACAGTTTGTCTCTCAATACAAAATGAAGAAAGGTGCGTGAGGCACTATGAGAAATCCGATTGATGTATTGAAAAGTCTGGAATCCAAAGCAACACAAGAAAACTACAAGTTTCAGCGGCTGTACCGAAACCTGTACAACCCGGAGTTTTATCTGCTGGCCTACCAGAACATCGCAAAATCAACCGGCAGTATGACCTCTGGGGCAGACGGTATGACGCTGGACGGCATGAGCATGACTCGCATCAACCGCATTATTGCATCGCTGAAAGACCACTCCTACCAGCCGAATCCGGCGCGGCGGCACTACATTGCCAAAAAGAGTAACCCGTCTAAAAAGCGCCCGCTGGGTATTCCCTCTACAGACGATAAGCTGGTCCAGGAAGTTGTCCGTATGCTGCTGGAAGCAATCTATGAACCCACCTTTTCGGAACACTCCCATGGATTCAGGCCAGGGCGCTCCTGCCACACGGCATTAAAAGAAGTTCAGGCTAACTTTACGGGCGTCAACTGGGTGATTGAGGGCGACATTACCGCCTGCTTTGATTGCTTCGACCACCACGTTCTGATTGAAATCCTCCGCAGACGTATCCAAGACGAACATTTTATCTCCCTGATGTGGAAATTTCTGAAAGCGGGATATATGGAGCAGTGGGAATACCACCGCACATTCTCCGGAACACCGCAAGGCTCCGGGGTCAGTCCTATCCTGGCCAACATCTATCTGACAGAACTGGACCGCTTCATGGAAACGTTCACGACGAGATTCAACAGGGACTCCGGTAAGGGCTACAGACTGCCCAGCCCGGAATACAACCGTGTCCATCATCAGTACAACAAAGCAAAGAAAAATCTTTCAGTGGCCGAGGACCATCGAGCCGCAGTCAGAGAATTCAAACAAGCGCAACATCGCCAGTTGGACACGCCCAGTTTCCCGCAGTTCGACCCACAATATAAACGGCTGCAATATAACCGGTACGCCGACGACTTTGTAGTTGGCGTCATTGGCTCCAGAGAGGACGCGGAAAGGATAAAATCGGAAATTGGTCAGTTCCTGTCCACACAGCTAAAACTCACCCTGTCAACGGAAAAGACGAAAGTGACACATTCCAGCAAACTGATCCGCTACCTGGGATACGATTTCACAGTCAGACGCTGTAAAGCTTCTAAACGCGGAAAAGACGGTATCCTGCGCCGCCACCTGAACTATAAGGTTGCACTATATGTTCCCCACGATAAGTGGGAGGGCAAACTGTGGGAATACCGCGCTATGAAAATCGCAAGAGGCGCGGATGGACAGGAGCGATGGAAACCCATACACCGCGGGTTCCTTATGCACAGAACGGACGTGGAAATTATCAGCAAGTACAACTCAGAAATACGCGGTTTATACAACTTCTACTGCCTTGCGGAAAACGTGACTGTGCTCAATAAATTCTGCTATATCATGGAAGGCAGTATGCTCAAGACCTTTGCTGCAAAGTTCAATGCCACCGTCAACAAAATCAGGAAGAAGTACAAGAAAGATGGCGTTTTTGGCGCGTATTATGATACGAAAGCCGGAAGAAAACGGTGTGAATTCTATCACGATGGTTTTGAGCGAAAAAAGTCCTCAGACGCTGGGTCAGCCATTCTCGATATTCTACCGCAGTTTCGTAAATACGAACGGAAAAACGGGCTGGCCCATAGGCTGAAGGCTGGAAAATGTGAGTTGTGTTCAGCGAAAACCGAAGAAATTCGAATGCACCATGTTAAGCGGCTCAAAGACTTGACGGGCGACACAGAAGTTGAAAGGCTGATGTTGAAAATGCGCAGGAAATCTATCGCGCTCTGCCCCGAATGTTTTGATAAGCTGCAACATCAAATTATGGATTCCTGATGATAGACAAAGGGCGAGCCGGATACATCGAGAGGTGTACGTCCGGTTCTTGGAGGGGGTTCGACCGAGACCGTCCGCGCAAGCGGATATGGCGCGGTCGTGCCTACCTTATGAACTTTTCATGCGGGGAGAGGTCCTTTATTACGGCTTAAACGCCCTGTCCAGCAACCTGATCATGGCGGATCGCAAGCGTTTGAAAAACCCCAACGGGCTCATCCTTGGTACGCCCGGATCCGGCAAGTCCTTTGCCGCCAAGCGGGAGATCGCCAACGCCTTCCTCATGACCAAGGATGACATCGCGGTCATCGACCCGGAAAACGAGTATTCGGCCCTGGTCCAGCGGCTGGGCGGGCAGGTCATCGACATTTCCCCCACCTCGGATCAGTTCATCAACCCCATGGATCTCACCCTCAACTACTCCGAGGACGACAACCCCCTGACGCTGAAAAGCGACTTCATCCTGTCCCTCATGGAATTGATCGTGGGGGGCAAGGCGGGGCTGGAACCCATTGAGAAAACGGTAATTGACCGCTGCGTCCATATGGTTTACCGGGACTATTTGCAGGACCCCCGGCCCGAGAAAATGCCGGTGCTGGGGGACCTCCACGCCCTGCTGTGCCAACAGCCGGAGGCGGAGGCCCAGCGGCTGGCCACGGCGCTGGAAATCTACGTCACCGGCAGCCTGAACGTGTTCAACCACCGCACCAACGTGAAGATTAACAGCCGGATCGTATGCTACATCATTAAAAACCTGGGCAAACAGCTGAAAAAGTTCGGGATGCAGGTGGTGCAGGATCAGGTGTGGGGACGGGTGAGCGAGAACCGGGAGGCCCACAAATCCACCCGGCTCTACGTTGACGAAATGCACCTCTTACTGCGGGAGGAACAGACCGCCGCCTACACGGTGGAGATCTGGAAGCGGTTCCGAAAATGGGGCGGAATCCCCACAGGAATCACCCAAAACGTGAAGGATTTGCTATCTTCCAGGGAAATCGAAAACATATTTGAAAATTCCGACTTCATCTATATGCTGAACCAGGCGGGCGGGGACCGGCAGATTCTGGCCAGGCAGCTCAACATCAGCCCCCACCAACTTTCGTATGTGACGAACTCGAACGCGGGCGAGGGGCTCCTGTTTTTCGGGAACGTGATCATCCCCTTCGTGGACCACTTCCCCAAGGACACCGAGCTGTACCGGCTGCTCACCACCCGCCCGGAGGATTTAGCGGAACAGGAGGCGCATGAATGAGCTTTTTTCAAAAAAACCGGGCTGGCCAGGCCAAGCAGGTTGGGCAGCGGGGACGAGTTCACACCGCCGTCCTTGCCGGCGGCAGCACCCCCGCTAACGCGACTGCCCGGAACCAGGGGGCGCAAGCCGCGCAAGCAGGGCGGAAGCCCTCTGTCCGGCGGGATCTGGCGAAAAAACAGGCGGCGGTAAGTGCCAGTGTCGTCACCGTACCGGACAACCTGCGCAGGCGTTCGGAGGCATCGCGATGAGCCGGGAGCAGTTCCGGGCGAGAAGCAAACGGGTGCAAAAGCTGGGCCGGGACGGGCTGGTGGAGCAAGACAGGGCCACCGGCGAGGAGCGGCGGGTCAGCCAGCGGACGGCGGACATCTCCTTCGGGCCGGAGCGGTCCCCGGAGGCGGAGTTGGGGCGGACGCCTCCCCCCGCCAAGGGCAGACGGCGGAAGCAGCCCCGGCCTGCGCCGCCCCCGGAAGCCGCCCAGGCCGGCACACCTGACACGCCCACGCTGGCCGAACCAGACAGAACGCGGGCCAACACGCCAGCTGACGCACCAAATGAGCCGGGTACAGACAGCCCATCAGCTCCATCCCCCGCAATGCGGGGGATGGAGGATACCCCGGCAGCGGCTCCAACCCATTTCACCCAGGATGCCGCCCGCCCCCAAAAGCTGCGGCAGCGGAGACAGGCGGATCGGTTCCGTCGAACTGCAATTCCGCCTGGTCGGGCCAACCACATGAACGGCGATTCGCCAGCCGAACAGGGCCAAACCACCAGGCAGGAGCGCCCCCATCTGCGGTTTGAAGATGAACCGGATCAGGAACTTGCCAATGTACAGAGCGCCAGCGCCCAGGATACCAGCGTCCATGACATCGGCACCCAAGATACAGGTGGCAGAGCTGACGCGCCGCCGCCCAGGCCCAAAAGGCAACGGTATACGATGGCGGAGCAGTCCGGGCGGCGGCTGGAACGCGCCCAGGCCAAGCTGCCCGCCCCCCGCCGCGCCCGTCTGGCGCAGGAGTACGACGCCAACACCGGGCGGGTGCGCCACCGCCTGCGATTTGAAGGGGAGGCCGCGCCGGAGCCAACCCAGCCCATTCCCGTCCGGGCGGCGGGCGCTGTGAAAGCGGAGGCGATGGGGAAGCTCCACGGCAGGCTGCGGGAGGCGGAGCAGGAGAATGTGGCGGTGGAAGCGGCCCATGAGGGTGGGCTTTCCGCTGGCCGGGCCACAACTCAGGTCAGGCAGCGGCTGCGCTCCAAGCCCTACCGGGCGGCACGGCGGGCAGAACGGCGGCGGCAGGCCCAAGAGGTCAGCACGGCATGGCGGATCGCCCTCCGGGACAACCCCGAGCTGCGGCGGCAGGGCGTCCTGGCCAAATGGGTACAAAAGCAAAAGCTGAAACGGCGCTACGCCCAGGCCGCGCGGGAAGCCCAAAAGACCGCCCGGCGCACCCGACAGACCGCCGCCGCCACCGGGAAAACCGCCCGGGCGGTTCAGCGGTTTGCGGTGGCTCACAAGGGTGCTTTGCTCCTGGTGGGCGGGCTGACTCTGGGGATTGCGTTCCTTTCGGCGGGGCTGGCGTCCTGCACCGCGATCCTGTCCAGCACCGAGTCCGCCGCTGCGGCTACCGTTTACCTGGCGGATGACCAGGAAATCTGCGATGCCGAGCTGCTTTTTACCGAGATGGAGGCGGATTTGCAGCTGGATATCGCCAGCACCGAGGCCAATCACCCCGGCTATGACGAATACCGCTACAACATCGGCGAGATCAGCCACAACCCCTATGAGCTGATGTCCTACCTCACCGCCGCCTACAATTTCTTTACCTATGAGCAGGTGCACCCGGAGGTGGAGCGGCTTTTCGCGGAGAAGTACCAGCTCACCCGGACCGCCGTCACCGAAACCCGCTATGACGATGGGGGAAATCCCTACGAATGGCGGGTTTTGCAGACCACCCTCACCGTGAAACGGCTGGGGGGCAGCATCTCCGCCAGCCTGCCCGCCGGGGAGCAGACCGAGCGGTACAACCTGTATCTACAGACCTGCGGCGGCAGGCAGGCGTTTGGCAGCCCCTTTGATTTCCCCTGGCTGGACCACGTATCCAGCGGCTATGGCTGGCGGGTTCACCCCTCCACCGGGGCCAAGGATCTCCACCGGGGCGTGGACATCGCCGCTGCCCAGGGCACCGCTATCCAGGCGGCCCGGGACGGGCGTGTGGTGTCGGCGGGGGACGGGGGCAGCTACGGCCTGTGTGTGGTCATCGAGGACGGCAAGGGGTACCAGGCCCGGTACGCCCACTGCGCCAGCCTGAACGTCAGCGCGGGCCAGGAGGTGAAGCGGGGGGACGTGATCGGCACGGTGGGCAGCACCGGGGACAGCACCGGGCCCCACCTCCATTTGGAGGTCATGCGGGACGGGGAATATCTCAACCCGTACTATTTCGTGGACACCGGGGGCTATACCGCCGCCCTTCCCGGCACACCGGGCGGGCCGGAAATCCCGGATTACCCCGGCGAACCGCCCACGGACGAAACCTACGCCGCCATGCTGGCCGAGGCGGAAAAATACCTGGGCTACCCTTATGTTTGGGGCGGAACCAACCCCAGCACGTCCTTTGACTGTTCCGGCTACGTGTCCTGGGTGATCAACCACTGCGGCGCGGGGTGGAACTACGGGCGGCTGGGTGTGATGGGCCTGGAGGACATCTGCACCCCGGTGTCCGCCGCCAATGCCCAGCCCGGTGACCTGGTGTTTTTCATCGGCACCTACGATGCGCCCTACCCCAACCGGCCTACCCATGTGGGTATTTACGTGGGCAATGGGCGGATGATCCACTGCGGCGACCCCATCTCCTACGCCAGCATCAACACGCCCTATTGGCAGCAGCACTTTTATGGATTTGGGCGTTTACCAACGCCCTGAACGATTGGAGGAATTATTATAAAAGTAGGTTTAATTGACGTGGACAGCCACAACTGGCCCAACCTGTGCCTGATGAAGCTGTCCACCTATCACAAAGCCCAGGGAAACATCGTGGAATGGTGGTCCCCAGAGGGCAGCTACGACATTGTTTACAAAAGCCGGGTGTTCACCGATTCCTATTCCAAGGACACCCTGGTGGTCCCCAACGCCGCCCACGTCTTTTGCGGCGGCACGGGCTATGGCCCTGGCCCTAACCTTCCGGACGCGGTGGAACACGCCCGGCCGGACTACGATTTGTATCCGCAGTTCCAAGGCACCGCCTACGGCTTTCTCACCCGAGGCTGTCCCAGGGACTGCGGATTTTGCATTGTCTCCGGCAAGGAGGGCCGGCAGAGCCGTCAGGTGGCCGATCTGTCCGAGTTCTGGGGCGGCCAGCGGGAGATCAAGCTGTTGGATCCCAACCTTCTCGCCTGTCCCGACCACGAGAAGCTGATCTTGCAGCTTGCGGACAGCGGCGCGTGGGTGGATTTCACCCAGGGGCTGGACATCCGGCTGGTCACGCCGGACAATGCCGCCCTGCTGAACCGGGTGCGGGCCAAAGCGATCCACTTCGCCTGGGACGATCCCAACGTGGATCTGACGCCCTGCTTCCGCCGCTTCCTGGAGCTAACCAACATCCACGACTACCGGCGGCTGAAGGTGTATGTGCTCACCAATTTCGGCAGCACCCACGAGCAGGATCTGTACCGGGTCAACACGCTCCGGGCCATGGGGTACGACCCCTATGTGATGGTGTATGAGCGCCCCAGCGCGCCTCTCGTCACCCGGCAACTCCAGCGGTGGGTGAACAATAAGCGGATCTTCCGGGCAGTCCCCGATTTCGCGGACTATGTGGACAAAAGGCGGGGAGGTATGGCCCATGCGTGACGCGTTTGAGGTAAAACGGGAACGCCTGCGCGCCGACATCGCCAACGCCCGGGAGAAGGCCAGCCAATGGCAGGCCCGCACCCGGGATCTTGAGCGGCAGCTCGCCGATCTGGAGAACATGGAGATCCTGCGGATGGTCCACGATGTGGCGTCCTCCCCGGAGGAGCTGCGGGGGCTGCTGGATTTGATTCAGGCGTCCCAAACAAATTTGACAAAACAGGAGGGATAAATCAACTTGAACAGAACATTACGGCATATTTTTTGCGCTTTGCTGAGCATAGTGATGGCGCTGCCCCTGACCGGGACGGCCCTGGCCTTTGACGACAGCGAGAGCGGGCAGGACATCACCATCCGCATTACCCCGCCCAGCGGCTGGTCTGTCCAGATAGCGGAGGTGGAAATCTGCCTCACCGACAACGCCGGGAAGGGCTTCCAGAGCGCCCAGGTCCAGGCGGGCGGCGGCGCTTGGAAAGACATCACCGGTGAGCTGGCGCAGGCGGGAAACCGATGGTCCGCCGTGGTGGAGATCACGGAAAACTGCGCCGTCTCGGTGAAGGTGACCGGCAAGGACGGCATGACCTACGAAAAGTCCCAGCTCATCCAGTGCTTCCGCACCACCGCGCCCGAACCCTGTGGCGGCGATACCGATGCCGCTCCCAGCGCCGCGCCCCAGCCAACCTCTGGTCCGGCCACGCCACCCAGTGGCCAGGGGACGGTGATTGACAACGTGTCCGGCACATCGGAGGAGAGCGGGCGGGAATTCTTCACCATCGCCACCCCGGATGAGAACGTGTTCTATCTGGTGATTGACCGCAAGAAGGACAGCGAGAACGTGTACTTCCTCAACGCGGTCACGGAGGCCGACCTGATGGCGCTGGCGGAGAAGGACAAGGAACCGGAGGGCGGCGGGGTATCCGCCGTGCCTGAACCGGAGCCGGTGTGCTCCTGCAAGGAAAAATGCGTCCCCGGTGCGGTGAGGGCCGGCTGCCCCGTTTGCATCCTGTCCTATCAGGACTGCGCGGGTACGGCGGAGGCCCCCGGCCAGACGGATCCGGAGCCGGAGAAGCCCAAGAGCGGCGGCGGTATCGGGACGATTGTCATCGTGCTCCTGGCGGCGCTGGCGGTGGGGGCCGCTGGCTGGTACATCAAAATCTACAGGCCCAGGAAGGAGCTGGCCGAGGCGGAGGACCTGGATGAGCTGACGGGGGCCGGGGAGGAGGAACCCACCGTCAATGAGGACGATCTGCCCGCCGCCATGGCCTATCCAGTGCCAAATGCGTACCCGGAGCCTGATTCTTACCCGGAACCGGATGAGCCAGACTACCCGGACAGTTATGAGGACGGTACGTGATGCGTTTCACCGACAGCCCCTATGAAAAACTGATGACCCAGATCCCCAAGGGGAGGGGGGCGGCGGATGCGCCGCCCCCTTTTCCGTCCAAGCACCCCTGCCACGGGTGCCCCTATGGCCGGGGTGCGCCCTGCGTGGGGATCTGTTACCGAACATTGACGCGGAAAGGGAGCGATTTAAACGAAACTTGTGATCACTGAAAAGCCGTCCGTGGCCCGTGCCGTCTCCCAGGTGCTGGAGGCTTCGGGAAAGCGGAACGGCTATCTGGAAGGGAATGGCTGGCTGGTAAGCTGGTGCGTGGGGCATCTGGTGGAGCTGGCCCCCGCCGACGCCTACGACCCCAGATATTCCAAATGGAACTACGATGATTTGCCCATCATCCCGGTTGAGTGGCAGTACCGGGTGCTGCCGGATACCAAAAAGCAGTTTGACCTACTGCGCACCCTCATGGGCCGGGATGATGTGGACACGGTGGTGTGCGCCACCGACGCGGGCCGGGAGGGGGAGCTGATCTTCCGCCTGGTCTACGAAATGTGCGGCTGCGCCAAGCCGGTGAAGCGGCTGTGGATCTCCTCCATGGAGGAGCCCGCCATCCGCCGGGGCTTTGAGCGTCTGCCGGACAGCGCCGGGTATGACAGCCTCTACGCCGCCGCGCTGTGCCGCGCCAAGGCGGACTGGCTGGTGGGCATCAACGGCACCCGGCTGTTCTCTACCTTATATAACGGCAGGACCCTGAACGTGGGCCGGGTGCTCACCCCCACCCTGGCCCTCCTGGTGGAGCGGGAAGCGGCCATTTCCAGCTTCAAAAAGGAGAAATTCTACACGGTGGAGCTGAATTTGCGGGGCTTCCAGGCATCGAGCGAAAGAATTAAGTCTAAAACGGAGGCGGAGAAGCTGCGTAAAGCCTGCCTGGGCACGTCCGCCACGGTGAGGCTGGTGGATCGGAAGGAACGGACAGAGCGGTCCCCGGCCCTCTATGATCTGACCACCCTCCAGCGGGAGGCCAACCGGTTGTTGGGCTATACCGCCCAGCAGACCCTGGACTATTTGCAGAGCCTCTACGAGAAGCGTCTGGCCACCTACCCCCGGACGGACAGCCGGTACCTCACCGATGATATGGAGGAAACGGCGCGGACACTGGCGCCCGTTGCCGCCCGGATCTGCGGGGTACAGCCGGTGGGCAGCGTAACCGCCGCCCAGGTATGCGACAGCGGGAAGGTCACGGATCACCACGCGCTGATCCCCACCCGGAGCGCCGCCAACGCGGAGTTGGACTCCCTCCCCACCGGGGAGCGGGAGATTCTGCGGCTGGTGGCGCTGGGCCTGGTCCGGGCCGTCAGCAGCCCCTACCAGTACGCCGAAACCGTGGTGACGGTGGAGTGCGGCGGGCATTGTTTCACCGCCAGGGGCAGGACCGTGGGCAGCATTGGCTGGCGGGCCTACGCCGCGCCGCCCAAGTGCACTGTCCTGCCTGAATTAACGGAGGGACAGCGGCTGGAGGGGGGCGATGCGGTACTGAAACTGGGTGCGGTTTCTCCCCCGGCGCGGTTTACGGAGGACACCCTGCTCGCGGCCATGGAGCGGGCTGGCGCGGAGGATTTTGCGGCCTTAGAGTCCGTAGAGCGCCGCGGACTTGGAACCCCCGCCACCCGTGCCGCCACCATTGAAAAGCTGGTGCGATCCGGCTTTGTGGTGCGGGAGGGCAGGCAGCTGATCCCCACGCGGCAGGGGATTGACCTCATCCGGGTGATGCCCGGCCAGCTCAAATCCGCCAGGCTCACCGCCCAGTGGGAGGAACGGCTGGGGGCGGTGGAACGGGGCGAGCTGGCCCCGGAGGAGTTCATGGACGGCATTGCGGGGCTGGTGCGAGGGCTGGTTCAGACCTACTCCCATGTGACCGTGGCCTCCGCCGCCCTGTCCCAGTCCGGGCGGGCGGTGGTGGGAAGGTGCCCCCGGTGCGGCAAAAACGTGGTGGAGGGCAAAAAGAGCTTTTTCTGCGAGGGTTACTACGACACCCCTCCCTGCGGCTTTGCCCTGTGGAAAAACAGCCGGTTTTTTGCTGATAAGCGCAAGGAATTGACGAAAAAAATTGCCGCCGGGCTTTTGAAAAACGGGCGTGTGCCCATGACCGGGTTGTTTTCTGAGAAAAAGGGCATTTTCTACGACGCCACGGTGGTGATGGTGGACAATGGCGGGAAATATGTCCGCTATGAGCTGGAATTTGATCAACGGAAGGGAGCGAAATGAGGATGGAACAGGCCAGAAAATTTGATTCCCGGCTAAAAAGGCTGCTTGCTGTCAGCGGTGTGGAGCGCGGCGAGCTGGCGGAGTACCTGGGCGTGTCCGTACCGGTGGTAAACCGCTGGCTGAACGGGTTCAGCGCCCCGGACGTGTACCAGTTCCAGGCCATTTCCAACTGTTTTGGGGTGCCCTACGCCTGGTTCCTGGACGGGGATGACGGGTTCCCCGGCGCGGCAGAAGTGGCGGAGAAGCTGGGGCTGTCCCCGGAGACGGTGGAGGCCCTGCGGGAGCTGGCTGGTTCGGAGCGGGAAGGTATTCTTGCAGCGGTGGACGATGCCATCCGCGCCGTCATTGGCGCTGCCTGTGCGGCGTATGGTGAGGCGCTGCCCCTGGCGGAACGGTTCTCCCACATTGCGAAGGAGGCCCTGGCCCTGTGCGGGGAGGCGGAGGCATGAAGCTGACCAAAATGGAGCGGGAAACCATCGTCAATTTTACGGAGGCTGAGCGCACCGCCAGTATCTACACCCACAACGAGGCTTTGAAGCGCCAGCTTTTGGAGCTGTGCCGGACCCACCCGGAGCAGGTGCGGCAGACCGACGCCAACCGCTGGGGCGGGCTGAGCTTTGAGCTGCCCAAAAAGTGGCTGAAGGTGTCGCCGCCCCGTGTTCTCTCCCCGGCGCAGAGGGCCGTGCTGGACAGGATGAATCAGAAGAAGCAGGGGCAGGGCTGAGGTTCATTCTTGTCTTGTCCTCCTTGTCGTGTTATAATTGAGCCGGCAATTTCTTTGAAACGTGGTATGGGGAAATGAATAAAAAGAAGAAAAAGAAATACGCAAATACACCAAAGTGGGCAAAGCAGAAAAATAAGAAAGCCCGCCATGACGCGCGTATCCGTCTGGCAAAGCAGTGGTTCGCCGCCTATGAAGGGACGGGAAAGCACATCGTTCACGCATACCGCCAAAAATTCAAGGTTGACGTTACAACCGCCCTCAGTGATTTGGGCGAGATCGGCGCGTTGACCCCGGAACAGGTGGCCATGAAACAGCAGGCAGAGATGGTTCGTCTGGAGCATCTGTGGCGGGAGAAAGCGGAAAAGGCACTGCAAGACTTTTATGACCGCTTTCCTGATTCCGATGACCGATTCTTTTTCATTGCCGGGTATACGTCCGGCGGCGCGCCCTATGGGGTAACCTGGGAGGAAATGGGGCTTGAACCCTGGGAAATGCCCGAAGATTTTTAAAATGCAAATCAATATTCTGTTTGAGGTCCAGAGAGCGGCGGTGCGGCAGCCGTTTCTCTCTGGACTATTTTATATCATGAAAAGGAGGCTATCGTGGCAAATAAGCTGCAATTTGTGTCTGAACTGGCGGACCAGACCGCCCATGGTGTAACGCGCACCACGGCCGAATGGAAGCGGTTTTTATCCACCAGCAGCCGGTTATACAAATACTCTTTTGACGACCAGCTCTTGATCTACGCCCAGCGCCCGAACGCCGCCGCCTGCGCCAGCATGGAGCTGTGGAATGAAACCATGCGGCGCTGGGTGAAGCCCGGTTCCAAGGGTATCGCCCTCATTCACAAGAACAGGTGGGGCAGGCCCTATCTGGAGTACGTCTTTGACGTGGCCGATACCCGCCCGGTGCGGGGGGCCAGGACGCCCTACCTGTGGGAACTGCGGGAGGAGCACCACGCCGCCGTACTGGAGGCGCTGGAGCGGCGGTACGGCCCCGCCGGGGACGGGGACATCGGGGAACAGCTCATGGAGCTGGCGGCGCGGGCGGCGGGCGAGGTCTACCGGGATTGCCTGGGGGATCTGGCCTACGACGTGGAAAACAGCCTGCTGGAGGGGCTGGACGGCCTCAACCTGGAGGTGCGGTTCCGGGATGTGCTCACCGCCAGCGGCCAGTACGCCGTCCTCACCCGCTGCGGCCTGGATCCCGCCGGGTACATGGAGGACGGCGATTTGGCGGGGATCACCGAGTTCTCCACCCCAGCCGCCCTCCACCACCTGGGCGACGCCGCCAGTGCGGTGTCCAAGGAGCTGCTCAACGAAATCGGCAGGGCGGTCAAAACCTATGACCGGAAGCTGGCGCAAGAAAACAAGAAAAATCTGGAAAACCCTCTTGCAATTTCGCCGGAAAAGGTTTATACTGGGGATGCAAGAGAATTTAGCGCTGTAAAGCGCGAAAGCGCAGAAAGGAGCGAGACACATGACAAAGGAACTGACGTACAAACGGGTGGGCGATTACCTGATTCCGGATCTGATGATGGACGAGGAGGCGGAGGAGACGCCTCTGGGCAAGTACGGGATGCTGCGGCAGACCTTCCTGATGGACCATCATCCGGGAACGTACACGTCCATGCTGCTGACCGGGCGGCTGGAACCCCACCTGCGGGAGATCGACCGGCAGGCGCGGGAACAGGTGGACAGGATGGTGGCGGACTTGAAGGCGCAGAACGGCGTGGACGAAGCGATGAAGGCACGGGACCAGATGGGCTGGGTGCAGGCGGTGAACAGCTTCACGCACCAGGCGGAGGAGATCGTGCTGGCGGAGATCGTGTACAAGTAAATTCGGAAGGTGAGCAGACGGCGGGCGGACAGCCCGCCGTTTCCGCGTCTGAGGGGCCGGATCTGGCCCTGTTCCACCTGTTTCCCCCGGTGGAGGGGCAGGTGGAGCGCATTGCCCAGGCCCAGGCAGAGGAGCGGCAGGCCCAACAACAGATTTCCATCCCCGTTGGGCAGGTGCCGGACTCGATAGTTGGTCGGGCCCTCACCAGCGGCGGCAGCGAACCCCACAGCATAGAGCGCATGGTGGCGTTTTTCCAAAAGCGTCCCACCGGATCCGCCGCCGCGTCTTTCATGAAACAGGAATTTGGGGAGGGCGGTAAGGGCATTTCCATCGGCGGGCGGGATTATGCCCTCTGGTTTGACAAGGCAGGCTTCCGCATCGCCCCGGGGCGCTCGGCGTTCGGCCCAGGCAGTACGCTGGTTTCATGGGTGAACGCCGCCGCCATGGTGTCCAGCCTCCTGCGGGAGGGGCGGTTTGCCGCCCAGGAGAAGATTGATGGGGCGGAGGACAACGAGTACCGGGAGCTGGCGGAAAAGCTGTGGTATATGCGGCAGGATTTCAGCGAAAGTGCCAGGACGCACAATTACCTGCCGTCCATTTCACAGCACTTCCTCAGCAAGGGGTTTCCCGACGATACCAAAGAAATTGCCGGACTGCTGAAAAATCCCGTTTCCAGAGAAACCGTTGCGCGGGAGCTGGCGGAGTTTGCGGGGGAATACGGCGGGAACCCGGAGCTTCTCCGTTTCCGGCGCATCCATAGCCCCCAGAAACTGCTGGAGGATGTGGTGAGCCTGTTCACGTCCCGCGAGGAATTCCACGCGGCGGAGGGTTTTGTCCCCGCCAGGGCCAGCTTTGTCACCGAGGATGAAGTTGACCGCCTGCTTGCCGGGGGCCCCAATGTTTCCGATAGCAAAATGCGGATCTACTCCTATTTTGTGCAGGGCCACAGCGGCAGGGAGTGCGCCGATTTTCTGAAACGCAGTTATGGAGAGGGCGGCTATGGCCGCGTCGGTTACAATGAACGGCATGATTCCAAAGGGATCAGCCTGACCCGGGAGGATGAAATTTCCGGGTTCCAGGGCTATGATACGGTCAAACTGAATTGGAACCAGGTGCAAAAGCGCGTCCGCGCCCTGATTGACAGCGGCAGCTACCTCAATGAGCAGGAGCAGGCGCACCTTCCGGCCTATGAAAAACAGGATCTGGCCCGGAAAATCTACGCGTTCAACTACTATAAGCCCAACGACCCGAACCGGACCTATCCCCACGAGTGGGATCCGGAATCTGCAAAGCGGGAAATTTTGCCGCTGCTGGACAGCCCGGAGCAGGTAGAGAAGATTTTCAATCAGATGCTGGGCGATTTTGCGCCGCTGCCGCCGGACACCCCCCATTACCGTCTCATGCAGCGCGCCCTCCGGGATGTGGGAATGTACCAGCGGGGGGAGTCCCCTTTATTTACCCCGCTGCCGGAAACGGCGCTGGAAGCGGAGCGGCGGCTGGATCAGGCGGCGAAAGAGGCCCGAAAAACGGCGCGGGAGACCCAGAAGGTTGAAAATACCCAGCCGGTGGAGCCGGAGGGTAAGCTGGCGGCAGCGGCCCGAGCCCTGGGGAAGAAAATGCGGCCCCAGGCGGTGGAGGATGCCAATGGACAGATTTCTTTTGGCCTGTTTTCCGCACCGGCCCCGGAACAGGCTGAATCGCCAGTGGCTGAGCCTGCCCTGCCAGCAGCGCGGGAACCTTCGCTGGGGGAGCTGTATGAGAAGTACGCCCCTGCTGTCAAAGAACGGGTGCTGGACGACGCCGCCTATCAGAACGCCTGTAAGAATTCAGACCGCAGTACCGCATATTTGGAGGGTGGCGAGGCGGTGAAACGGGCGGCGCTGGTCATAGGCACGGAGGATCTGACCTTCCTGCGGCTGTATTCGGACAACGTCGAATTTCATGACCGCCTGCATTGGGGAATTGTGGACGAAACTTATGCCATGCTTGCCCTGGGCCACCGTAAGCGGGAGGCCCTTTTAGGGAAAGAAACCCGCGTTAAGTTCCAGGAGAATGGTACAGCGATCAACCCTCCCCCACCCAAAGTTACCGGCACGGGCATGGCCCCCGCCCATGAACAGGCGGTGGAGGCAGCGTTCCCTTCCCCCGTGCCCGATCCCGTTGTGCTGTACCGCAGCCTTTTGGAAATGGTAGACCGGGAAATTAGCCGGAGTGGGCTGGGCTATGACCTGCGGGAGCACACAATCAGCTATGAGGTGGGCAGAGACAAAATCGCTGGTGCGCTGGACGGCTATGTGGACTTTGTTGCTGGCAGCGATCCCGATGCGATGGCGGCATATGAGAATCTGCCCATGTTCCGGGAATGGCTGATTGAGGATCTGCTGGAGCGCAATTACAACAATGCCGCCGTTGACGCTCCAGATGGGCCCCAGCGCCATGCCGACGACCCGGACGGCCCGGAATGGGCGCGGGGAGCGTCCCCTGTGCCGAAAGCAACGTATGTCCTGTGGTCTGCCAAGGGGGCGGCACAGCGGCCTGCGGCGGCGCCTGCCGAGTCAGACGCGGCGGAACAGGATGGGGGTAATACCCCGGTACCCCCGGAGCCGGAGGCGGTGCCCGAACCCACCGGGGCGGGTGTACCGGAGCAGCCGGAAAACGATGCCGGCATTCCTGCGGAACCCATTTTCGCGCCGGCGGCGGAACAGTACTGGGATCTGAAAGCCCAGCACCCGGATAAGCTGGTGGGCGTCCAGATGGGCGAGTTCATGATGTTCTACGGCAAGGATGCGGAGGAGGCGTCCGCCGCGCTGGGCACCAAAGCGCCGGTACTGGACCTCCCCGGCCTGGGCCAGACCCCCGCCACCGGAAGCCGGGAGGCATGGCAGGCGGTGCTGAAAAAGCTGCTGGAGCATGGGCACAGCGTGGTGCTGGCCCGCCCGGATCCGGAGCGCGGCCCGGACGCGCCCTATGAGATCATCCAAGAGAGTGACGCCGCCAATTATATTCCCCTTGGCATGGAGCTGACGGTGGACGGGCGGCGCATGAAAATTGACAGCGTAAACTTCACAAATAATGAGGTTATGCTTCGGGATCTGGATATGCAGGGCTGGTTCCCCATTTTCCGTTCGGAACCCGTCCCCTTTGTGCGGCAGTATGTGGAAGAAATTCAGAACAGCGAGGAATATATCGCCGCTGAGATGTCGCATCAGCTCAGGCGGGAGGAAGCGGCGGAGCAGTCCGCTGACGCGGGCGATCCGCCCCATGAGCCAGCGGACAATTCCGCGCCGGAAGCGGGACAGGCGGAGATCGGCGGCGGGCAGATCGTACCGTCCGAACCGCCACCCCCCCGGCCTGCCCAAGAGCAGCACAATTTTCACATCACCGACGATAACCTTGGCGCGGGCGGCGAAAAAACCAAATACCAGTACAACGTGACGGCCATCCGTGCCCTGAAGCAGATCGAGGAGGAGGGCCGTCTTGCCACGCCCGAGGAACAGGAAATCCTCTCCCGCTACGTGGGCTGGGGCGGCATCCCCAAGGCGTTCGACCCGGATGACCCCAAGTGGGCCAAAGAATATGCCGAGCTGAAGGAGCTGCTGACACCGGAGGAATACAATTCCGCCCGCAGTACGGTTTTGAACGCCCACTATACCTCCCCCACCGTCGTCAAGGCCATGTACCAGGCGGTGGAAAACATGGGCTTCCAGCCGGGGACGGTTTTGGAGCCCTCCATGGGCGTGGGCAACTTCTTCGGCCTCCTGCCCGAGTCCCTGGCCGGGGCCAGGCTGTACGGCATGGAGCTGGACAGCCTCACCGGGCGCATTGCCCGCCAGCTCTATCAGAACGCCGACATCACCGTGGGCGGCTTTGAAACCACCAGCCAGCGGGACTTTTATGACCTGGCCGTGGGCAACGTCCCCTTCGGGCAGTACAAGGTCAACGACCCCGCCTACAACCGGCTGGGGTTCAACATCCATAACTACTTTTTCGCCAAGACGCTGGATCAGGTGCGCCCTGGCGGCATCGTGGCCTTCGTCACCAGCCGCTACACCATGGACGCCAAGGACAGCACCGTGCGCAAATACCTGGCGGAGCGGGCCAACCTGCTGGGGGCCATCCGCCTGCCCAACAACGCGTTCAAGATCAACGCCGGGACAGAGGTGGTGTCCGACATCATTTTTCTGCAAAAACGGGACCGGCCCGCCATTAGCACACCCGATTGGGTGGTAGTTGGCGAGAATGGCGATGGCTTTGCCATCAACAATTATTTTTTGGAACATCCCAACATGGTGCTGGGCGTCCCCACCTCGGACAGCACCCAGTACGGCAGGCAGGACTATACCGTGGCCCCCATTGAGGGGGCAAACCTCTCCGATCAGCTTGCCGGGGCCATCCGGAACCTGGTTCCGCCCGACCGGGAGCTGCTGGAGCTGGGCGCGGCGGACGAGCAGACCGGCGAAATGCGGGAATCCATCCCCGCCGACCCGTCCGTCCGCAATTTCAGCTACGCGCTGCGGGATGGCAGGCTCTATTTTCGGGAAAATTCCCGCATGATGCGGGTGGAGCTGGGCAAGACGCCCACGGAGCGCGTCAAGGGCATGATCGCCATCCGGGACAGCGTCCGGAAGCTCATCGACATCCAGCTGCAAAACGCCGGGGACGATGAAATCCAGGCGGAACAGGCCAATCTCAACCGCCTCTACGATCAATTCACCAAAAAGTACGGCCTGTTGAACAGCCAGGGCAATAAGCTGGCTTTTGAGCAGGACTCCGCCTACCCGCTGCTGTGCTCGCTGGAGGTTGTTGACGAAAACGGCAAATTGGAGCGCAAAGCGGATATGTTCACCAAGCGCACCATCCAGAACCGCCGCGCCGTCACCAGCGTGGACACGGCGGTGGAGGCCCTGGCGGTGTCCATCGGGGAGAAAGCCCATGTTGATTTGGAATACATGGCCTCGCTGATGGGCGGGCCGGAAAAAATCCCCCAGATTGTGGCCGATTTGGAGGGCATTATTTTCAAGGATCCTGCCTCTGGCCCCTTTGATCTGGCCGAGGGCGGTGAAAGCTGGTCACAGGGCTGGCAGACGGCGGACGAATACCTGTCCGGCGATGTGCGGTGGAAGCTGCGTCAGGCCCGCGCCGCTGCCCAACAGCATCCGGAGTTCGCCGTCAACGCGGAAAAGCTGGGGCAGGTGCAGCCGAAAGATCTGGCGGCATCGGAGATCAGCGTCCGCGTGGGCGCGTCTTGGATCGGCCCCGAATACTACCAGCAGTTCATGTATGAGCTGTTCCACACCCCGGAACGGCTGCGGGACGGTAAGATCAAGCTGATGTATTCCGATTCCTCCGGCGAGTGGCGGGTGCTGAACAAGAGCGCTGACAGCGCCGATAACGTCCGCATCCACACCACCTACGGCACCAAGCGGGCCAACGCTTATGAGCTTTTTGAGGCGGCGCTGAACCAGCGGGACGTGCGCGTTTTTGATAAAAAGTGGGTGGATGGGCAGGAAACCCGCGTCCTCAACGAGAAGCAGACCGCCATCGCCCAGCAGAAGCAGGAGGCCATCTGCGAGGCGTTCAAGGACTGGATTTTCAAGGACCCGGAGCGCCGGGAGGCCCTGTGCCGGACGTACAACGACAAATTCAACAGCATCCGGCCCCGGGAGTATGACGGCTCCCACATCAACTTTGTGGGCATGAACCCGGAGATCGACCTGCGCCCCCACCAGCGCAGCGCTGTGGCCCACATTCTCTACGGCAAAAACACCCTGCTGGCCCACTGTGTGGGCGCGGGCAAGACCTATGAGATGGTTGCCGCCGCCATGGAGAGCAAGCGGCTGGGCCTGTGCCAAAAGAGCCTGTTCGTCGTCCCCAACCACCTGACGGAGCAGTGGGGCGGCGATTTTTTGCGCCTCTATCCCGGCGCGAAGGTGCTGGTAGCCACCCGAAAGGATTTCGAGCCCAAACGCCGCCGGAAATTCTGCGCCCGGATTGCCACCGGGGACTATGACGCGGTGATCATCGGCCACTCCCAGTTTGAGAAGATCCCCCTGTCCCCGGAGCGGCAGAGGGCCGTCATCGAGGATCAGATTGATGAGATCATGGAGTCCATCCGGGAAGCCAAGGAGCAAAATGAGGATCGCTTCACCATCAAGCAGATGGAGCGGACGAAGAAAAATCTGGAGGCAAAGCTGGAAAAACTGGCGGCAGCGGGCAGGAAGGACAACGTGGTGACCTTTGAAGAATTGGGCGTGGACCGTCTGTTTGTGGACGAGGCCCACGGTTTTAAAAATATGTTCCTGCACACCAAAATGAACCGTGTGGCGGGCATCGCCCAGACCGATGCCCAGAAATCCAGCGATATGTTTGGCAAATGCCGCTACATGGATGAAATCACCGGCGGGCGGGGCACCACCTTTGCCACGGGCACACCAATCAGTAATTCAATGGTGGAATTATTCACGATGATGCGCTATCTCCAGTTTGACACGCTGGAGCGCAACGGCCACCGCCATTTTGACAACTGGGCAACGGATTTCGGCGAGAAGGTGACGGCCATGGAGCTGAAGCCGGAGGGGACGGGATTCCGTTCCAAGACCCGGTTCGCCAGGTTCTACAACCTGCCGGAGCTCATCAGCATCTGGAAGGAAGCCGCCGATATCCAGACGGCGGATATGCTGAAGCTGCCCGTGCCGGAGGCGGAGTACGTCACCGTCACCACCGAGCCCAGCGCCTTCCAGCAGGAGATGGTGGCGGAGCTGGGGGAACGGGCGGAGGAGGTGCGCGGCGGTAATGTGGATCCCAGTGAGGATAATATGTTGCGCATTACCTCAGACGGGCGCAAGCTGGCCCTGGATCAGCGGCTGCAAAACCCGCTTTTGCCAGACGATCCCGACAGCAAGGTCAACGCCTGTGTGAAGAACATCGTCCGGGAGTGGCGGGACAGCGCGGATATCCGGGGA
Source organism: uncultured Oscillospiraceae bacterium (assembly GCA_910579595.1). GTDB lineage: Bacteria > Bacillota > Clostridia > Oscillospirales > Oscillospiraceae > Enterenecus. Next base: position 6,671 of record CAJTVM010000034.1, on the reverse strand, counting down.
ACCCAATTATTGTTTTGCGACTTGTCTACCCCCAAGGGGGACGGGAAATTCAACGTTTACGATGATATCAAGGCAAAGCTCATCGCCCAGGGCATCCCCCAGGAGGAGATCGCGTTCATCCATGACGCCAACACCGAGACGCAAAAGGCGGAGCTGTTCGCCAAAGTGCGCCGGGGACAGGTGCGGGTGCTCATTGGAAGCACCCAGAAAATGGGGGCCGGCACCAACGTGCAGGACCGCATTGTGGCCTCCCACGACCTGGACTGCCCCTGGCGGCCCGCTGATTTGGAGCAGCGCGCCGGTCGTTCCCTGCGCCAGGGCAATAGGAACAAAAAAGTGCGGATGTACAAATATGTCACCAAGGGCACCTTTGACGCCTACAATTGGGGACTGGTGGAAAACAAGCAGAAATTCATCGGCCAGATCATGACCAGCAAATCCCCCGCCCGGTCCGCCGAGGATGTGGACGCCACCGCCCTGTCCTACGCCGAGGTCAAGGCCCTGGCCACCGGGGACAATAGAATTCGCGAAAAAATGGAGCTGGATGTGCAGGTGGCGAAGCTGAAAATGCTGAAGGCCAACCACACCGCCATGCAGTATGAAATGCAGGACAAGGCGCTGAAATATTACCCCCAGCAGATGGCTGAGACACGGCTGTTCATCGAGGCGCTGGGGAAGGATCTGCCCATCGTGCGGGCACACCCTGTTAAAGACGATGCTTTCACCATGACCATACTGGGCCAGGTATTCACCGAGCGCAAGGCGGCGGGCGAGGCCATTGTCAACGCGTGCCTGCTCATGGCGGGGCCGGAAAAACCGCTGGAATTGGGTGAATACCGGGGCTTTCCCATGCAGCTCCAATGCGACGGTTTCAAATTCAAGGTGGCGATGAAACAAAACCTGACCTACACGGCGGAACTGGCGGACGACCCGGTAGGCAATATTATCCGGATCAACAACGCCCTGGAGGGCATGGCTGACAATTTGAAACGGCAGGAAACCCGGCTGGCCCGCCTGGAAAGCGAGCTGGAAAACGCCCGGGAGGAAGCCGAGCGGCCCTTCCCCAAGGAGCAGGAGCTGCAAACCAAATCGGCCCGTCTGGCCCAGCTCAACCGGGAGCTGGAGAAGCCCAAAAAGAAGGATATCCAGCAGTCTCAGGATGGTGACGGCGAACCGGATTCCGCGGGCAATGAAGCGCCCGGGCGGGATCCACCTGCGCTCACCGTGATGGACGGTGGGAAACCGTCCATCCGGCAGGCGCTGAGGAGCTTCAACCCGCCCGCCCCGGCGCACTCCAGCATGGAGCAGGGCCAGCGGAAGGAGGCGGCGCGGTGAGATATCGCGAGGGCCGGACGGTGGGGCTGTATACCAAAGTCTCCCCGGAGGAAAAAGAGGTCATTGACCGGAAGATGGCCCAGATGGGCACTACAAACCTGCGGGCCTACCTGCGGAAGATGGCGGTGGACGGTTACGCGGTCCACCTGGATCTGTCCAGCGTGGTGGAGCTGGTGAAGCTGCTGCGCTCCATCTCCAATAATGTAAATCAGATCGCCCGCCGGTGCAATGAGACACGGAACCTCTATGCCCAGGACGTGGAGGATCTGCGGCGGGGCTATGCCCAGGTGTGGACGGGCATCAATAAATTGTTGAAAAAATTTGAGAAACTGTGACTGCGGAGGGCGGCAGGGTATCTTTTCGGATATCTCGCCGCCCTCTATTTTGATATGCCGCTCCACTTTTTGCCCCAGGCTGTGGCCCAGTGCTCGCAATAGAGGGTGTCATATGAAATGCCATACTTTTTTCGATATCCGGCAAAACAATGGCACCATATGATGCTCGGAACCGCAATCACGATCCAGTATAAGGGCCCGAGAAAGAGGCATTGGATCGTGTGCCCGTATTCGTGGGCGCACAGGCTGCGGGTACCGCTCGAAGAATCGGCGCTGATAAAAATGAAAATGCCCAGCGACAGGCCCCCGTGATTTCCGGGGAGATAGGTAACGATGCTGTTGCAAAACCGCTCACGGCGGCTGCGCCTGCGGCAGCAGAGGAACACCAGCAGACCAGCGAGGTTGACCGACAGCCCCCAGGTGAATTGAATCAGGTAAAAAAGTGCCCTGGGCCAGCCGATAGTTGCCTTATCCATGGTGGCACCTCTTTTATCTGCGATAGTAAACTATATCATAGCACAATTTTTCTGTGAAAGCGAGGAAAATGTGAGTTCAGTAACCAAAGAGCAAATTGAAAAGGCAAAAGAATGGGATTTGCTGTCTTATTTGCAAACCTACGAACCCCATGAGCTGAAACGGTGCGGCCCTCACGAATACTGCACCTGCGCCCATGACAGCTTGAAAATTTCCAACGGGAAATGGTGCTGGAACAGCCGGGGCGTCGGAGGCCGGACGGCGCTGGATTACCTCATCAAAGTGCGTGGAATGGATTTTGTGGAGGCGGTGGAGACTTTATGCGGCTCCCGCGCCCCGCCGCCCCAGGAACGGTCTCGGCCCAAGCCGTCGAAGCCCTTCGCGCTCCCGGAAGCCAGCCGATTCCCCACCGCCATGCTGTCCTATTTGCAGGGCCGGGGCATCCATCCGGAGCTGCTGCAAGCGTGTATCCAGGCCGGTACGCTCTATGAGAGCAAAAAATATCAGAACTGTGTTTTTGTGGGCAAGGATTTGAAAGGACGCGCCCGGTTCGCCTGTCTGCGGGGGACGCGGGACAATTTCAAGCGCGATGTGGAGGGCAGCGACAAGCGGTACAATTTTTCCCGGCTGGCCGCTGACCCCCAATGTCCCCGGCTGGCCGTGGCGGAAAGCCCCATTGACGCCCTCTCCCTGGCCGCGCTGGTGAAGCTGTCCGGGGGCAGATGGCAGGACAGCCATTATCTCTCCCTGGGCGGCACCGCGCCCCGCGCCATGATTCAATTTCTCCATGACCATCCCCATGTCACCCAGGTGAGCTTGTGCCTGGATAATGACAGGGCCGGGATGGAAGGTATGGAACGGCTGGAGCAGGCTGTCCGGGAGGATCCGGCTCTGTCCCAGCGAGTGACGATGCTCCACCGCAACCCGCCGCCGAGGGAATTCGGGAAAGATTTCAACGAATTTTTATGTGCCCATGTGAAAGCGGAGCGGGCGCAGCGGCGGCAAAGAGAGGGGGCGCGGTGAAGCTATGGCAATCTCCAATTTATACCCCCGAAAAACCATGCGCAACCGTCGGCGGTTCATGATAGACCGCCTGGATTATGACCAGAAAGCGGAGAAAACCAACGATGGAGAGTTGGTATCCTCCTATATGTGCCAGCCGGAATCCGCCGCCGAGGAGTTTGAAGCCAGCAAAAGGTTGTATTACCAGATTACCGGGCGCAGTCAGCCCAAGGGCCGGGATGTGCTGATGTACCGCATCATCCAATCCTTCAAGCCCGGTGAGATTACCCCGGAGGAAGCCAACCGGATCGGCTATGAGCTGGCAATGAGGTTCACCGGGGGCAGGCATCAATTTGTGGTGTCCACCCATGTGGACAAGGCCCACATCCACACCCACATCGAATTCAACAGCACCAACCTCAACTGTGATGGGAAATTCCGGGACGTGAAGCAGTCCGCAATGGTTCTGCGGCGACTCAATGACGAACTGTGCAGGGCCCACGGCCACTCCGTGATCGAGAATCCGAAGCCCAGCGCAAAAAAACAAAAGGAGCTGGCTGCGGCCAGGTATGGCGTCAGCCATAAGGAGCAGCTACGCCAGACCATCGACCGGGTACTTCCTGACTGCCGGGACTATGACGATTTTCTGGCGAAAATGCGGGCTGAGGGATATGAGGTCAGGGAGGGCAAACGCCTGTCCTTCCGGGCACCCGGCTGGGACAGATTTACCCGTTCCGATAAGCTGGGGAGCAGTTATACCAGGGAAGCCATGCGGGAGCGGTTTACTGTCCGGGGCGGGCCGTCCGTCGGCACCAGGAAGCCCTTCCAGCGGGATGGCCGGAAGGTCAACCTGCTCATCGACATCCAGGCGAAGCTGGCGGCGGGCAAGGGTGCCGGTTACGCGCACTGGGCAAAGATTTTCAACCTGAAAGAGGCCGCGAAAACGCTGAATTTTCTGGTGGACAACGGCCTGACCGATTACGATGAACTGACGGTGCGGGCGGAACAGGCCGGGGTCCGGTTTGATGCCGCCTCCCGCCGCGTTAAGCAGCTGGAGGCGCGGATGGCGGAAATTGCCCAGCTCAAAACCCACATCATCAACTACTCCAAAACGCGGGACGTGTATGCCGCCTATAAAAAATCCCGGCATAAAAAGGAGTTCCGGGCTGAACATAAGGACGAAATTGCCAAACATGAGGCGGCGAAGAAAGCCTTTGACGCCCTGAACGGCAGGCCTATCCCCAAGGTGGCCCAGCTTTCGCAGGAGTATGCCGGACTGCTGGCGGAGAAGCAGAAGGAATATGAAGAATACCGGGCGGCGCGGCAGGATATGATCGCCTATCAGACGGCGAAGCAGAACGTGGACAGGATTTTGAACTTGGAGCAAGACAGGCAGGAAAATCGGGGCGGTCGGACGCACTAAAAGGGATGGCCGCGGCCATCCCTTTTATTTTTTTGCTATTTCCCTGCCAGCGTATCCATGCTGATATCCAAGGCCACAGAAATTTTGTAGAACGTTTCCACCGAAAAATTATAGCGGGTTTTGTCGCTCTGAATTTGGCGGATGAAGTCATGAGAAAGCCCTGTCATCTCCGCTAACTGGGCAGAGGTCATGCCCCTTTCCTTTCGGTATTTTCTGATATTTTTTCGTATAATATCGTAAATCAAGCCGCTCTGTTCCATGTTAGCCATCACCGAACAAATTATACCTGATGGCTGCGTCAATGTATGTTAGGCATTCTCTCACAACATTGTCTTGATTTTTTACAAAATCGTGATAGAATATGTGAGGTTATACCGCACAAAATGACATTGGAGAGGAATATTCTATGAATAGAGAGATGAGCATGATGGCCCCGGAAAATTTGCCGTTGGACTTGGGCGAACTGGGTACGGTGACAGAGGCCGAACCCGTTATGCCCGGTGTGTATGATGCTGTCCTGGAACGCCCGGAAACCGGTCTGTCCGAGGAAGCCTATATCGTGTCACAAGATGCAGCTGAAATCTCAGACGCCGCGAAACGATACGGAAAATCCGCCCCGGACGCCTCCGGCCTTTTGGTGTATGCGGAGGATGAATCCGGCAACCCCCGGTACATCATCGCCTATGAACTGTTCCGCTATAAAATCCTGCACCGGCTTCCATTGCCAGAGGGTGAGACGATCTGCGAGTTAGCGGCCATCGGCGCGGAAATGTATCCTGAATATTTTGGTGGCTATCCCGTCCCCTTCCTGACCCCATGGGGCCGTACCACCCGGAATAAAATCATTGCCAACGGCCTGTGCTGGCTGGAGACGGAGCAGGGCAGGAGGGGCCTTGCCGTAGCCTTTCCCAAATATGACGACCTGTCCGATGGCGCGCGGGGGCTTGCGGAGCCGTCCGGCGATGGCGGGCAGTCACCGGAGTATCTGTTTTTCCGGGAAGCGGACAGCGGCGTCCCTCTTTGGGAGCTTCTTTCCGTCCTGCCCGATCAGCGGCTGTCCTGCAAAATCAACCGGGCGGCGCTGATGAATGCGGTCTACCAATTCCACCCCGAGTACGCCGCCCAGCACAATCTGGCGGAGCAGGCCAGGTTGAATGATGGCCTGGGGCTGCTGTTACATACGCAAGGTATCCATGTGGAGCTGAAAAGCGATCCCCAGCGGATCCTTTCCTTCACGGATCGGATTGGGACACAGTCTATTGACTTTTAGGGCGCGGCGGAATAGAAAATACTGCCAGCCGCGCCGGACGCCAAAGCCAGGTTTTTTCATTGGCCGGAAAATCTTGCGGGTTTGCCGAACCGTGCGGCGGGGTTGCACCAACATCTTGCGTTGTGCAGTTCGCCATCTGCGGGGCGCGGAGGAAACCATTTCCACTTGCACAAAACGAACAATTATTCTATAATACAATTGTTCGGAATTGCGATGCAGGGAGGGATAGCGGATGAGGGAACGGGCATATATCGCCATAGATCTCAAGGCGTATTACGCGAGCGCCGAGTGCGTACAGCGGGGGCTGGATCCCCTGACCACAAACCTGGTGGTGGCGGACGCCAGCCGGACGGAAAAGACCATCTGTCTGGCGGTTTCCCCATCCCTCAAAGCATACGGCATCACTGGCCGTCCCCGGCTGTTTGAGGTGGTGGAAAAGGTGCGGGAGATCAACGCCCGCCGCCAGCAGGCCGCGCCGGGGCGGCGGCTCACCGGATCTTCATACCTTGACCCGGAGCTGAAAGCGGATCCCGGTCTGGCCTTGACTTATCTGATTGCCCCGCCCCGGATGGCCCATTATATCCAATGCAGCTCCGATATCTACGGGGTGTATTTGAAGTATGTGGCCCCCGAGGACATCTTTGCCTATTCGTAATCCGAGATGTCGGATTGCGAATATAATCTGAGTAATAAAAATAATCCGAGTTATTCCTCTTATCCAGTGCAAGTACTGGATTTTGAAAAGGGTAGCTCGGATTATTGTATCTCTGTTATACTGATATTGTGGTGTAAAGATCCTTATACTATTGCTTCATGTTGTTGATATAGTCAA